>JAGBYC010000096.1 GCA_017628935.1 Clostridia bacterium
CATCTTCGCCAACTGCTTTGTATTCAGTTTTAACGCCGTTGATAACCCAGTATCCGTCAGCGCTAATTTCGATGGTAGGGGTTAAACCGTCTTTACCGTTAGTACCGTTAGTACCGTTTGTGCCGTTAGTACCGTTAACGCCGTCTTTACCGTCTTCGCCAACTGCTTTATATTCAGTTTTAACGCCGTTAATAACCCAGTATCCGTCAGTGCTAATTTCGATGGTAGGGGTTAAACCGTCTTTACCATCTTCGCCTTTACAAGCACTGCCTACGCAAAGAGTTAACGTGATAATTAAAATTAAACTAGTAAGTTTAATTAAAAATCTTTTCATAATAGTCTCCTAAAAAAAGTAATAATATTGTATCACACGTGGATAAAAAAAGCAATTATTTACTGTTCGTTATTTTTTTAAAAAACTTGCTAAATTTTGTTTGACTTTAAGCAAAAGTTAGTGTATACTAACTGTGGTTAGCATATGCTAACTGTACTATATACGCGTGTACGCGCGTATCTATATATAAGGAAGATATGAAAACTATAAATAATTTAAAAATAGGTGAATCTGGTGTAGTTAAAAAACTTTACGGTGAAGGTGCTGTTAAGCGTAGAATTATGGATATGGGCATTACTAAAGGCGCTATCGTTACAGTTATAAAAGTTGCTCCGTTTGGCGACCCTATTGAACTTACCGTGCGTGGATACGAACTATCTATCCGTAAAGAAGAAGCAGAAAAAATTGAAGTACTTTAAGCCGTTTATTTTTAAACGGCAACTTTTTAGAAATATTAGTTAGCAAAGGCTAACTTTTGAGGTTTTATGAAAATAGCATTAGCAGGAAATCCAAACTGCGGAAAAACAACCCTTTTTAACACGTTAACAGGCTCTAATCAATACGTTGGTAACTGGCCGGGCGTTACCGTTGAAAAAAAGGAAGGAAAACTTAAAAATTATAACGACGTAACCGTTGTAGACTTGCCGGGCATTTACTCACTTTCTTCATACAGTTTAGAAGAGGTGGTAGCGCGTAACTTTTTAACTGAAGAAAGCCCTAACGTAATTTTAAACGTAATTGACGCTACTAATTTAGAGCGTAATTTATACCTTACCACTCAACTTACTGAACTTGGTATTCCGGTAGTTATCGCCCTTAATATGACTGACGTTGTTAGAAAGCGTGGTGATAAAATTGACGTTGAAACGTTATCTAAGCGTATCGGTTGTAAAATTATTGAAATTTCAGCGCTTAAAGGTGACGGAATTGAAGAAATAGTTAGCCTTGCCGTAGCCGAAGGTAAAAACGGTCGTAGCGTTCCTAAACATTTATTTTCAGGCGAAGTAGAACACACTTTGGCGCATATTGAAGAAGCCGTATTGCACGACTATCCTGAAGTAGAGCAACGCTACCTTGCTATCAAAATTTTTGAACGTGATGAAAAGATTTTACAAAAACTTAATATTGATAGTAAAAAACTTTCACATATTGAAGAAGACATTGTTAAAGCCGAACAAAGTTTTGACGACGACGCTGAAAGCATTATAATTTGTGAGCGTTACGATTACGTTGCACGTATTTTAAACGGCGTTTACGTTAAAAAAAGGGTAGGACTTTCTCCGTCTACTAAAATTGATAAAATAGTAACTAACCGTTATTTAGCATTACCTATATTTTTTGCAATAATGTTTATAGTTTACTACGTTTCAGTAACAACGGTAGGTGGTTATTTTACCGATTTTACTACCGGTTTATTTGGCGAAGAATTTGAAATTTTTGGTGTAGTAGCGCCAGGCCTTACGGTAGTTTTAAAAAATGCGCTTACCTTAATAAATTGCGCGCCGTGGCTTCAAAGTTTAATACTTGACGGTATCGTTGCAGGTGTTGGCTCAGTGCTTAGTTTCGTGCCTCAAATATTAGTATTATTCTTATTTTTAGCCTTTTTAGAAGACTGTGGCTATATGTCACGTATTGCCTTCGTGTTAGATAAAATTTTTAGAAAATTCGGCTTGTCTGGTAAATCGTTTATACCTATGCTTATAGGCACGGGTTGTAGCGTACCAGGTATTATGGCGTCGCGTACTATTGAAAACGCGCGCGATAGAAAAATGACCATAACTGTAACTACTTTTATACCTTGTGGGGCAAAACTTCCTTTCATAGCGTTAATTGCAGGTGCAGTTTTCGGTGGAGCGTGGTGGGTTGCGCCGTTTGCTTATTTTATAGGTATGGTAGCCGTTGTGGTTTCGGGCTTAATACTTAAAAAATTCAAAGCCTTTTCGGCAGTTGACGCGCCTTTCGTAATGGAACTTCCTGACTATCATATGCCACTACTTAAAAACGTACTTAAAAGCACGTGGGAGCGTGGCTGGTCGTTCATTAAAAAGGCAGGAACGGTAATATTACTTTCATCAATAGTTATTTGGTTTTTAACTTATTTTGGCTTTATAAACGGCACTTTCCGTATGCTTTTAAGTAGTGAACTTGAAAACAGTTTACTTGCTTATTTAGGTAAAGCAGTAGCGTGGATTTTTGCTCCGTTAGGCTTTGGCAACTGGCAATCGGCAGTGGCTACGGTAACTGGGCTTGTTGCTAAAGAAAACATTGTTTCTACACTTGAAATTTTATTTATAAACAACGGTGGTATTCAAAGCGCTTTTACAAACGCAAGTGGAATAGCGTACTTAATTTTCAACCTTTTATGCGCACCATGTTTTGCAGCGATGGGTGCTATCTCACGCGAAATGCAAAGCGCAAAATGGACGGCTTTTGCACTTATTTATCAAACCGTTTTTGCTTACGTAACGGCGTTTATAGCGTATAATTTTGTAATGCTTATAACGGGTGCAATTACGGGCATAGCGTGGTTAACGTTTGCAATTTCAATTTTAGTATTAATAGGCGTTATATTTATGATTTTACGCCCAGAAATAAAGGCAAGAACTGTATGATAGAATTTATTTTAAATAATTTAGGAACTATTATAGTGTTCGCCGTAGTAGTACTAATTGTAACGCTAATAATAGTAAAAATAACAAAAGATAAGCGCGCAGGTAGAACTACTTGCGGGTGTGGTTGCGAAGGGTGTGAAAACTATAAGTATTGCCGTAAAAATCCAAAATAACTAATAAAAAATGATAAAGGCGTTTGTCTACCACGGACAAACGCCTATTTATGTACGCTAAAAAAATATTTTTTGTTTTTCTTATACAAACAGTTGCTAATTTTATTTAGATGTATTATTATAATACATATTATTTTTAAAGGAACTAATTATGTATATCAGTACAAGAGGTGGTGAAAAACTTACTGCCAGCCAAGCAATTTTAAAAGGTTTGTCTTCGAACGGTGGATTGTTTTTACCTGAAAAAATATTTAATATAAATTTTGATAAAGCGTTTTTTAATAAAGATTATAAGCAAATTGCTTTCGACGTTTTTAAGGTGTTTTTAGACGATTTTTCTGATGAAGAAATTAACTACGTTGTTAACTCAGCGTACTCAGTTGAAAACTTTAATGAAAAATTCGTTGGCTTTAAGAATTTTGACGGCGTTACCTTTTTAGAATTATATCACGGCCCAACGCTTGCTTTTAAAGATATGGCGCTTACTGCGTTGCCGTTTTTAATTGAAGTTTCTAAAAAGAAGAATAACGAAAATAGAAAGTCGCTTATTTTAGTAGCAACTTCTGGTGATACTGGTGGCGCAGCGTTATCAAGCTTTATGAAAAATGCAGAGTTTGAAACGGTAGTATTATATCCAAACGGTGGCGTTAGTGAAATTCAAGAAAAGCAAATGCTTTACTACACTAACGATAGAACGCATGCTTACGCTATAAATGGTAATTTTGACGATTGCCAAAACTTCGTAAAATCAGTATTTAATAAATACGATAAAGACGGCGTTTTACTTTCGTCTGCAAACAGTATTAACATAGGCCGTCTTATTCCACAAGTTATTTACTACGTATTCTCATACGCGTATATGGTTAAGTCGGGAATTATTAGTGAGGGCGAAGAATTTAACGTTTGCGTTCCTACTGGTAACTTCGGTGATATTTTTGCCGGATACCTTGCTAAAAAAATAGGCGTACCTGTAAAACAATTTATTTGCGCGTCTAACGTAAACAACGTTTTAACAGACTTTTTTAATACGGGCGTTTACAACCGTAACCGTACTTTTTATAAATCTAACTCGCCAGCAATGGATATTTTAATTTCAAGCAACCTTGAACGCTTAGTTTATTATGCTTGTAATGAAAATAGTGAAAGAGTTAACGAACTTATGAACTTACTTAAAACTGAAGGCGAATATCGTTTAAATGATGATGAACGCGCCTTTTTAAGTAACTTCTCTGCGTCGTTTGCAACTGAAAGTGAAACGTTAGCGTCAATAAACAAAGCGTTTAACGATTTAGGCTATCTTATCGACCCACACACGGCAGTTGCTTACCACGTATATAACAACTTAGAAAGTAACGGTGCAAGAACGCTTATCGTTTCAACGGCAAGTCCGTTCAAATTTCCTTACACGGTAGCAAGCGCGTTAAACTTATCGCTTTTAGGTGGCGAAGTTGAAATTATTAAAGAAATTTCTGCTAAATGCGAAGTAGCCGTTCCTTACGGTATTAAAAAACTTTTATCGTCAATCAAGCCTACTATTTTAAAAACGCGTGACCAAATTGAAGATATAGTTTTTTATCGTAATATGAGTTGCACCGTTAAAGTGCCTTGCTCAACTGCAAACTTAGGTTCAGGGTTCGACTGTGCTGGTATAGCGTTATCACTTTACAATACTTTCCGTTTTGAACAAGCAGAGAAAGACGAAGTTGTTAACTTCTACGGTGAAGACCTTTCTCACAACCTTGTTTTAAAATCATACAAACGCTTGTTTGAAGAAACTGGCAAAGAATATATTCCAGTAAAAATTACTTTATTAGATAGCGAAGTTCCTTCTTCACGTGGGCTTGGTAGTAGCGCAACTTGTATAGTTGCAGGTGTTTTAGGTGCAGACTTTATGCTTAAACGCGTAAACTCAGTTAAAACGTTACTTACCGATATGTCGCATATAGAAGGTCACCCAGACAACGTAGCGCCTTGCTACATAGGTGATATGGTTTGTGCTTTTTATAACGGCGAAACTGTAAACTACTATAAATACGCCGTTAGCGATAACCTTGATTTTTACGCTTTCGTGCCTAATTTTGAACTTAAAACTAAAGCGTCACGTTCGGCGCTTCCTAAAAATATAAGTTATCAAGACGCAGTTCATAATTTAGCAGCCGTAGTTAACCTTGGTAAAGCGATGGAACTTGGCGATCTTGACACTATTAAATACGCGTTTGATGATAAAATACATCAACCGTACCGTTTCCCACTTATTAACGGTGCAAGCGAACTTAAAAAAATACTTGAAAGTCAAGGCTTTGCAGTAGCGCTTAGTGGTTCTGGTCCTACTATTTTAGCAGTAGGTAAAAACGTTACCCCTAACGTGCCAAAATTAGTAGGCGGCGTTAACTGGAAAATGGTTAAATTAGAAGTAGAAAAATTTGGAGCAACGGTATTATGATTAGAAAAGAATTTTTAATCGTTCATAAAGACGTTTTACCCCCTTATTATATGAGAGTGGTTGAGGCTGTTTATTTAATCGAACACGAAAATAAAAGCGTTTCAGACGTTTGCAAAAGTTTAGATATAAGCCGTTCAACCTTCTATAAGTATAAAGATAAAGTTTTCGAACTTACCGGCGAATACGGTAGAAAGGCAATTCTTTCATTCAAAGTAGAAAATGAAAAGGGCGTACTTTCGTCAATATTAAACGAAATAGCCGAATACGGTGGTAACGTATTAACGATAAACCAAGATATGCCTATTCACAGCTTAGCGTACGTTACTATTACTATCGACACGCAAGACTTAACCGTTTCTGTGTACGAACTTATGGGCAAACTTAAAAAAATACAAAAAATTAAAGACGTTAGTTTAGTGGCGTTTGAATAGGAGTAGTTATGAATATAGGTATTTTAGGTTGTGGTACTATCGGTGGTGGCGTACTTAAAATGATTGACGATTTACCTATCGAAAAGGGTATCTTCGTTAAAAAAGTATTCGATTTACCGTCTAAAAAAGAATTACTTGGCGAGCGTTTTGCTGAAACGGCAGACGACGTTTGCTTAAATAACGATATCGACGTAGTTGTTGAAGCGCTTGGTGGAGATAAATTCCCTTACGAA
>JAGBYC010000097.1 GCA_017628935.1 Clostridia bacterium
CTATAAATAATAATATAGGCATTGCTTCGCTAACTTCAATAAACTCTTCAAACAACCATTCGATAATACCAACGGTTTTTACGCCTTCGCCTAAGCAAGCAACTCCGTCGTAAACGTGAGTGCAAGCGCCTTCAAGTTCTAAAACGCCACCACACACGTTACATGTAATTTCGGTTAAAACGTTGTTAAGTGGAATGTTTACTAAAATTGCGCCAAAGCCCATAGGTAATAAAAGCGATGGTTCAATTTTGTGTGCTATTGCTAAGTAAATAAGCAATCCACCGATAGCCCACATTACAACGTGTTGTGGCTCGATATGCCTAAAAGCATCAATTAAAAATTCCATATATTCCTCCTAAGAGTTTTAGTTTAAAAATACCGCCCCTATTCATAGAATAAGGGCGGTCTTGTCATTTAAAATTAAACCACAAGCGTTTGCTTGGTGTTATTGATTTAATTCCTTTAATAAAGGCGACTACTCCCCGCGAAAAGAGTATTTCAACGCTTATAATTTTAGTAAATTATAGCCGTATTGTCAAGCATTTTTTGATTTTTGGCGTGTGGTAGCCGTAATTTTAATTTTTATGTTAGTAAAAGGGTGCGTAAATTCAATTTCGTTACACGTTAAATTATACGTTTCGCCGTCGATTTTTTCGCCGTATAAATCGTCGGCGTAAAGTGGGTTGCCTATATGCGCCGTATGAACACGAATTTGGTGCGTTCTACCAGTAACTAAATTAAACTTACATAGGCTGTTTCCGTTAGGTAAAACCTTTACAACTTCGTATTTAGTAATAGACGGCTTGCCATCGCTTGCTACAACCCTTTTTATGCCACTTTTAACGTCTTTAATAGGTGCGTTTATTTCGCCCTTTAATTTAGTTGGAACGCCTTTTAAAACGCCAACGTAACCTTTAAAAAGGTTACCGTTTTTAATTATATTACCAAGTAGGCTTGCAGAGTACGCGTCTTTAGCTATAATAACAATGCCTGCCGTGTCTTTATCTAAACGGTTTACTGGGCGAAATAAAAATTCGTTATTATAAGCGTAATAAACGGCGTTTTCAAGTGAAAAACCACCCGTAGTTTTGCCGTTATGCGTAACCATACCACTTGGCTTAAAAACTGCTAAAAAATATTCGTCGTCATAAAGCACGCGTAGAGGGAAATTAAGTGGAGTGGCGTACTTGTTAACTTCTTCGCTTGGTAGGGTAACGGAAATTTTATCGCCGTTTTTTACTGCGTCAACCGTTTTAGCAACGCGTTCGTTTACGGTAATACCACCACGCTTAACTTTTAAAATTATAACGTTAGAAAAATTATTAAGTTTTAAGTAGTTATAAACGCTAATTTCACCATCAACGTTACTAACTATAAAATTAAAAGTTTTCACTAAAATACCTTAAATTTATTTGGCTTTAACAAAAATTGATTTTATTTTACTAAATATATCTTTGAAAGAATTAACCGTGTTTTTGAAGTCAAGTATAAAGCAAAGTATAACGGGTATTAGTAAAAAATAAACTATAACGCCTGGTAGCATCCAAAAGAAAGGCCAGTATTTTTCTTGACCTGCGTAAGGTCCGAAAGGAACAACCTTCATAAAGTCAGGCGTAAGCCATGAAAAAACGACAGCAACGTCATCAGTTGGGCCCCAAATAAGTGATTGATTATGAAAACCAACGTTAAAGAAATCTTCTCCACGTAAATCAATAATACCTAATTCGCTTTGTAAAACTTGGTTGCAAACTATAAACAAAAGCATAGCCATAATACAGAAAGGAACTTTCCAAATTCGCCTAATATCAAGTTTATGCACACCCAATAAAACGGTTAAAAGTGGTGCGGCAAAAATTACTATATGGCAAAAATAAAATCGCCATAAGTCTAACGTAAAAACGCTTTTATTTAGGGCTTCGGTAGGGTAAAAAACTGCTAAAAATCCACTTATTATACCTAAATACACCATATAGTCTTTTGCTGTATCGCTTTTAGATATAAAAATAAAAGGAAAGAATAATACGCTTGTAGCGCATACGTTTGTAAACCATATATCACTTATTGCTTTCTCTGGCGGGTTAGTGCTATACGGCGGAAAAGTTAATTTCAAAAAGTGTAATGCTAAGTTTAATATTAGCATTATAAATATTACTATTTTTTTAGTTTTTTGGCTTTTGTTACGAAGTAAAACGTAAGGAACTATAACGGTTGCTGCGGCTAAAAAAACAAAAAAGAAGTACCAAAAATTAAAAAGTTTAACCATAAGAAACCTCCATAATTTAAAGTGGGCAACTTTAATATAATTATAAGTCAATAAATTTTTAATGTCAACACCAATAAATTTTAATAAGTGTTAATGTGCAAATGCACAATTTTACACGTGTAAAAAATTATAGTTGCATTTATTTTATAAAAATGCTAAAATAATATTACTAATTATCACAAAGGAAAAACTATGGCAGAAAAGTTAACAATAGCAAAAAAACTTGCAAAAAGAAAGTATCGCCCTGCACCTAAACTTATTGCGTGGATTTATAAAACCGTAATGGTAGATATTATAGGCCGTAAATACAAACCTAATTTTAATATTATTGACGACGTTAACGATTGCGACGGGCCTTGCTTTGTAATTTTTAACCACTTATCAAGAATTGACCATTTATACGTTATGGGTGCGTGTTATCCACGCGTAACTAATATGATGGCGGCTTGTAATGAGTTTTATCGTTCAAAATTCAATTTCGTTTTTGGTCTTAATAAAGTTATTCCTAAAAAGAACTATTCAGCTGATAGGGTTGCAATAAAAGGCGTTAGCGAAGTTATTAAAAAAGGTGGTTGCGTTACCTTTGCTCCTGAAGGTTTAGCAAGCGACTACGGTGGAAATAAGCCTATCGTTCCAGGAACAAGTAAAATGTTTAAGCATTTTAAAGTTCCGGTATACCTTTGCTATCTTGAAGGGCAGTATCTTCAAAACACTAAAGTTTGTTTAGACGAACGCTTAGGTAAAACTTACGCTACTATGTCACTTTTATTTTCTAAAGACGACGTTGAAAAATTATCCGTTGAAGAAATGGACGATATTATCAACGAAAAGTTTAAACGTAACGAATACGCTTGGAACGCTGAAAAGAAAATTAAGTGGGATACTAAAGGCAGAATTTGCCATCAATTAGAAGATTTTTGCTACAAGTGTCCTAAATGTAAACAAGAGTTTACTATGAAAGGTGAAGGTAATAAAATTGAGTGTTCAAACTGTGGCAACGGCGCTACTATGGACGATTATTACGTTTTCCACCCATACGAAAACGCAGTTATTCCAGCATCTCCGTTCGAGTGGACTGAGCAAGAGCGTATGGATATTATTAAAGAAATTCGTGAAAATCCTAACTACTATTTAGAAGACGATTGCAAGCTTGGTAATTTAGACGAATATAAACTTGTAGGCAATAATAAAACAAGCTTTATAGTTGGCGAAGGTAAAATTAGAATTGACCATCAAGGTGTTCATTATAATGGTACTAGAAATGGTGAACCTTATGAACTTGACGTTGACTACAAAAACATATATACCATTTTCACACCAACCGATATGGGTTATTTCTGTTTCTATAATAAAGGCGAATACGTTGAAATTATTCCTAAAAATAGAATTTCAGGAAAGGTTACTTTACTTATTGAAGAAATGCACCGTTACCACGTAAACTTTTACAAAAACTTTAAGTGGAACGACTATATGTACGAAGGTTTAGAACTTGGTATCGACGTTAAATAATAAAAAAGGACGCTTAAGCGTCCTTTTAATTTTGTTTATTTTTGTAATTTTGCTACTTTAATTTTATTAATAAGTTTTTGAATTAAAATGGTAACTGAAATAACTATTGATGTTCCACCCATCGCAACGGCTGATAAAACAAGGTAGTATAAAATAGGCGTATCAACAAGAACTACTATAATTAAAGGTATTAACCAAGCAAGTCTAACTAAATGTTTATAGCCAAAATCTGAATTTATAACTACATCCTATGTGAATTAAATTTTACCTTCCTCTAAGGCTTTTTCAAACGCTTTAATGTTTTCACGAATAGTTGCTTTAGCGCTTTCGTTTCCTTCAACTTTTAAAACTTTAACCTTTTTGTTTTCAAGTTCTTTATAAACTGTTAAAAAGTGTTTAAGTTCGTCAATTATATGTAAAGGAAGTGCTTGAATATCACGGTAACAGTTGTATTGAGGGTCGCCAAACGGTATAGCAATAATTTTTTCGTCAACTTCTTCACGGTCAGTCATATACACCACGCCGATAGGGTAGCAACGAACCAAACTCATTTTTTCAATAGGTTGACTACATAAAACGAAAACGTCAAGTGGGTCGCCGTCGCCAGATAAAGTGTGAGGAATAAAACCGTAATTCATAGGGTAGTGAGTGCTTGTATATAAAACACGGTCTAAAATAATAAGTCCAGTTTCTTTATCAAGTTCGTATTTATTTTTACTGCCTTTCTCAATTTCAATACACGCAACGAAGTCGTCAGCCTTGATGCGTTTTTTATTTATATCTTTCCAAATATTCATAAATTATCCTAAGTAAATTAAATTTTTAATTTAATTTTGTTAAGTAAAGCCTTATCTTCAATAGTTTTGCCAGCACCAATAACGCAAGCAATATCGCTTTCTTCAGGTTTTTCAATTTCAAAGCCAAGCGCAAAACTTAAATAATCTGCCAAGCCGTACAAATTACTTCCGCCACCCGTAAGGTAAATGCCGTTACGCTTAACTTCTAAAAGCGCTTCTTGTGGAAGTTTTTTGAAAATCATATTAGTAATTTCAATAATTTTATCAATAAATTTTTTAACAGGAAGGGCAATATCTGATGCAAGAATTTGCATAGAACGGGTTTTACCGCTTAATACGTCGCGTCCACTAATAACTGCTTTAGTATCGTCTTCACTAACTAAACTTGCTATTTCAATTTTAAGTTTTTCAGCTTGCGAGTTAGAAATAGAAAGGTTAAATTCGCTTTCAATATGCTTAATAATCATTTCGTTAAGCTTGTTGCCACCGTACGCCATTGAAACGCCTGATATAACGCCACTAAGCGTTAAAGCGCAAACGGTAGTTTGTTCGCCACCAAAATCAATTACGGCAATACTTGACGAATCAGTTAAAGGCGCTTCTGAGCCGATAAGTGATAAAACTGGCACTTCGGCGTAATTAATATTAAAAATATTAGCGCCGTTTAAAACCTTTTCGTATTGTTTAATAACTTCGCGTTCGCTACCACATTGAACGCTTATTAAAACTTCAGGGTTAAATTCAACGCTACTTGCCTTAACCTTTTTAATAAACGCCGAAACAAGCGATGCTAAAGCCTTTTCGTTAACTATTTCAGCGTTAATTATAGGGCGAATTATTTCAACGTTTTCAGGAGTTTTGCCAACTAATTTTTGCGCGTCGTAACCAACGGCAAGTGGTTTACGGTAATTGCCGTTTTCAATAGCAATAAGCGTAGGTTCATATAAAACTACGTCTGCTCCTGCTTTATAAATTTTTACGAAAGAAGACCCAAGGTCTATTGCAAGTTTACTTTTCATAATTTTCCTTTAAAATTTTATCAATAACGCTAATAGGTAAGCCTACTACGTTATCGTAATCGCCATTAATGTTTTTTACAAGAAAAAATCCGTCTTGTATACCGTACGCGCCTGCTTTTCCTACCCAAAGGTTGCTTTTTACGTAATTATCAATATCTTCGTTTGATAAATTGTTAAAAGTAACCGTAGTAGTAACGCTACCGGTAATAGTTTTATTTTCACTAATTATAGCGTAACCCGTTGTAACTAAATGAGTGTTGTTAGAAAGTTTTTTAAGAGTGTTTTTAGCAACAACTTCGTTTTCGGCTTTGCCAAGATATTCGCCGTTATAATAAACTACCGTATCAGCACCGATAACAACGGCGTCTAAATTATTAGCGTAGACGCTATACGCT
Organism: Clostridia bacterium; assembly: GCA_017628935.1. Taxonomy (GTDB): domain Bacteria; phylum Bacillota; class Clostridia; order Christensenellales; family Borkfalkiaceae; genus HGM11412. The sequence continues at coordinate 5,984 of JAGBYC010000097.1, forward strand.
TTATCGTACGCTAAAATTTCGGTATATTTATCAGGTGGTAAAGACTTATCTGCCTTTTCTTCGCTAGTGCTAGGAATTACCGTAAAATTATAGCCGGCGTTTTTAAGTAAGTCGTATCGCCTTGGAGAGTTGCTTGCTAAAATAAGTTTCATTACTAAAATATTTTACTATACTTTTTTTACTTTGTAAAGTGCTTTATTTTAGCCTTCTTATCAAAAGGCGTAAAAAGGGTAAAAAAACCGTCTAAAATTAATTAGACGGTAATTTTTTATTTTATTTTTGATTTAGCAAGGTCGCGAATTTCTTCAGTTGCTAAAGAAAGTTTTGTAATAACGTCTTTAACACCGATAGGGCGAACCCAAATGCTATCGTCAGGCACAGAAAAGTCTAAGAAATCGCCTTCGCCTTTATAATTGTATTCAATGTGAATACTTTCAAGTTGAGTGCCAGAATAAGTAAATACTTTATCTTCGCCGTATAAATTTACGTAAAGCGTAGTGCCTTCACTATTTTGAACGAGTTTGCCTTTGCCTTGTGGAATATATCCAAGCGCGTCAGGAAGAGTAAATACGTCAACTTCACATTCAAAATTATAAGTTTTGTTAAATACTTCGTTGTGAACGTTTTGGCGTTGCCATTTAAACCAGTCAGGAATATGTGAAAATTCCGTTTCGCCTTCAAGCGCCGTCATTACACCGTTTTCGCCCATTTCATACTTTTTACCACATTCAGTACAAGTAATAATAGTGCCTTCGCCAACCATTTTGTGTTCGGCTTTACAGTTAGGGCATTGATATAAAATAGCGTTAAGGTTAGTAGCACGCGTAGGGCATTTTAAAATGTTGCCTTGTTCTTTAAGCCAAGCCCAGTCGTCGTAAACGAAATCTTTTTTAATTCTTTCGTTAATTTCGTCAGCAGTTAAAGTTTCAAGTTCTTCAACCGAAACAACTTCGTTAACAACAGCCTCTAACGGCATTTTGTTTGCCTTATATTTATTCCATTGTGGGTCGCTTACGTAACAACCTTTTAAATTGATAGTATAAACGGGAACTTTTAAGAATTTTGCAAGTTTGCCAAGTGCGTCAGGAAGATAACTTGTAGTACCGTCTAATGAATATCTTGCCTCAGGGTAAATAACAACCGTGCTTTTAAGGTCGTTTACTGCATATTTAAGGTTCTTCATAAGTTTAAGGTCGGTACTAAATTTACGTTTGATAATAGCGCCTATAAGTTTTACAAGGAAAGGTGAAAAGTCGTATGCGCCGTCAATAGTCATAACGTAGTTCATATTCCACGATTTAACTGATGAAAACAACATATAAAAGTCGTTAAACGCACAG
>JAGBYC010000098.1 GCA_017628935.1 Clostridia bacterium
AAAACCGTTTGAAAAAGATACGAAGCCTATACCTATTAAACAAGTAATTGCAGTAATAACGTTATAACTTTTTGGTGGGGCTTTTTTAAGCGCCCATACTAAAAACGGTATCATTACCACGTAACTTGACGTAACGAAAGCGTTTCTTGCAGGGGTTGTTAAGGTTAAGCCTAAAGTTTGCGTAACGTACGCGCCTGATAAAATTAAGCCTAAAATAATACCACGCTTAAAAGTGCCCTTACCCATTTTGAAAGTTTTTTTACTAAAAACAAGTAGCAAAATAATTCCAGACGGAATAAAGCGTAATAATAACACGTAAAACGTAGGCACGGCAGTAATAGTTTCTTTTAAAATAAAAAACGACGTACCCCATATAAGCGTTGCTATAAGTAATAATAATTGTCCTAATAAATTAAGCGTTTTTTTATTCATAATATACCTAACGAATAAAAGTATAGCATTATATTAAATTTTTTGCAATAAAAAAGGCTGTGTTTTACAGCCTTTTACCTTTTTAATACACTTTTTTAATAATTATATTATTAATTTGTGGTTTTTCAGTTGAAATTTTAGTTGCCGAAAGCAAAATTTGTTTAGCGCTTTTAAGAGCGTTTTTATTATTAGTGTATAAGGTTGCAATTACGTCGCCTTTATGAACGTAGTTACCAGTTTTTTTACATAAAATTATACCGGCACTATAATCAATAACGTCAGTAATTTTATTACGTCCTGCACCTAAAGTTAACGCTGATAAGCCGTATTTTTCAGTATCTACGCTATAAATATACCCTTCACTTTCGCTAACAACTTCAATAGAATATTTTGCTTTTTTAAAGTTGTTTACGTCGTCTACAACAGACACGTCGCCACCTTGAGCCTTAACCATATTTTTAAAGGTATTAAGCGCTGTGCCGTCGTCAATTACGCGTTTAACTTCGCTTTTTGCTTGATTATAACTATAAAGCCCAGAAAGTGTTAAAATTTCAGTTGCTAATTCGGTTACTATTTCATAAAAATCGCTTTGATAACTGCCTTTTAATAAGTTTACGGCTTCAATCACTTCTAAGCTATTACCTATGCTGTTACCAAGTGGAGCGTCCATATTAGTAATAAGCGCGCAAATCTTTTTGCCTGCGTTTTTGCCTATGCCAACCATAACTTTGGCTAAGTTTTCGCTTTCGCTAACGCTTTTCATAAACGAACCACTGCCCGTTTTTACGTCTAACACGATAACGTCGTCGGCAACGGCAAGTTTTTTACCCATAATGCTTGAGGCTATAAGTGGAATACTATCAACGGTAGCAGTTACGTCACGCAAAGCGTAAAGTTTTTTGTCAGCCGGCGCAATATCGTTAGTTTGACCTATTATAGCAACGCCAACTTCGTTAACTATGTTTTCAAAATCGCTTGCTTTAAGGTCAACTTTAAAATTAGGTATGCTTTCAAGTTTATCAACCGTGCCACCAGTATGACCTAAGCCACGCCCACTCATTTTAGCAACTTTTAAACCTAAACTTGCAACGATAGGCATTACGCAAAGTGAAGTTTTATCACCAACCCCACCCGTGCTATGCTTATCGGCGCGTATGCCTTTTACTCCTTTAAAATCAAGTGTATCACCCGAATTTTTTACTGCCAAAGTAAGCGCAGTAGTTTCAGTTAAAGTCATACCCTTAAAGTAAATTGCCATAAGAAGTGCCGATGCTTGATAGTCGGTTATTTCGCCAGACACGTAACCAGAAATAAAAAAGTTAATTTCTTCGGTAGTTAATTCGTATCCGTCGCGTTTTTTCTTAATAATATCGTAAATTCTCATTTTAAAACCTTACTTAAAAAACTTTCGCCGTCAGTTTCTTTCTTATCAACGCCAAGGTATTCTAAAACGGTGGCAGAAATATCTGCAAAAGAACTTCTAACCCCTAAATCAACCCCACTTTTTAAGTTGTTACCGTAAATAAGCATAGGCGTGTATTCGCGTGAGTGGTCGGTTGACGTGGTAGACGGGTCGCAACCGTGGTCTGCAGTGATAATTAAAATATCGTTAGGCTTAAGGTTAACGTAAAAATCACTAAGCCAAGTATCAAATTCGGTTAAAGCGTTGGCGTAGCCGTCAACGTCGTTTCTATGTCCGTACACAGCGTCAAAATCAACTAAGTTTACAAAGCATAAACCGTTGAAATTTTTATTTAAGTAACCTTTGGTTACTTGCATACCATTTTCATTACTTGTTATGCGTGTTGATTCGGTAAGTCCACGCCCTGCAAAAATATCGTTAATTTTGCCTACGCCTATTACGTTTTTGCCCGACGCTTTAATTAAATCAAGCATAGTTGGTTTTGGCGCTTCAAGTGAATAATCGTGCCTATTTGCAGTGCGCGTAAAAGGATATTCGCCAGTAAACGGACGGGCTATTACCCTACCAACGCCGTGCTTACCAGTAAGCAATTTTCTTGCAATTTCACAGTAAGAATAAAGGTCTTTAATAGGAACTACGCTTTCGTGCGCTGCAATTTGAAAAACGCTATCAGCCGACGTGTAAACGATAAGGTCACCACTATCAATATGCTGTTTACCATAGTCGCGTATAACTTCAGTGCCAGAATAAGGCTTATTGCATAACGTTTTTTTACCAGTTAATCGTTCAAACTCGCTAATAATTTCGTTAGGAAAGCCGTTAGGATACGTTGGTAAAGCGTTTTGCATAACGCAACCTGCTATTTCGTAGTGGCCTACGGTAGTGTCTTTACCGTTAGAAAGTTCAGCCATTTTTGCATAACTAGCAATAGGGTTAGAAATTTTATCTCCTACCCCGCTAATGTTATTAACGCCAAACTTTTCAAGCGTTTTTATATTAAGTTTTTTAGACGTTTTTAAGGCTTTAAGCGTGTTACTACCTTTGTCGCCAAACTTATCAGCGTCAGGCAGTTCGCCTATACCTAAACTATCTAATACTATTAAAAATACTCTTTTCATTATAATAATATTGCAGTTTCTAAAGCAACGGTAATTAAGTTAGTAAACGACGTTTCGCGTTCATCAGCCGTTAAATCTTCATACTGATAAATTAAACTATCTGAAACAGCACAAATACAAAGGGCTTTTTTGCCAAGTCTAGCAGCGTTAGCGTATAACGCAGCGCTTTCCATTTCAACGCCTAAAACCCCCATTTTAGCCCATTCTAAGCCCGAATTAGCATCGTCGTAGAAAGTATCGCTTGATAAAACGTTACCAACCTTATAATTTGCGCCAAGTTTTTCACACTCGTTAACGGCAAGGTTTAAAAGTTTAAAATCGCAAATAGGTGCAAAAGTGCCTGGTAAACGGTATTGCGCTAAATAATTTCCGTTAGTGCACGCTGCTTGCGCTAAAACGATATCTCTAACGTGAAGTTCAGCGTCTAACCCACCGCACGAACCAACGCGAATAATATTTTCTACACCGAAAAAGTTGTAAAGTTCGTACGAGTAAATACCGATAGACGGTTGCCCCATACCAGATGCCATTACCGACACTTTTTTACCTTTATAATAACCTGTGTAACCTTGTATACCTCTAACGTTGTTAACAAGTTTAGCATCAGTTAAATACGTTTCGGCTATAAACTTAGCACGAAGTGGGTCGCCCGGCATTAATACAGTTTTTGCAAAATCGCCAACTTTGGCGTTAATATGTGGTGTTGCCATAATATGTCTCCTTATATATAATTAGTATATACCATTTTATAAATTTTGTAAATATTAACGAAAAAAAAGCACGGATAATATCCGTGCTTTTTAATTTTGTTAGTTTATTAAACGTGCTTAAGTGATTAGAAGCAAGTATAACAAGGCTCACAATGGCGCAACGCTTGACCTAACCTTTTTGGTTGCCCATTAACTCTTAAAGGATTAGTTGCAAGCAAGACGAGGCTCACAAAATATTTTGGACACAATAGACCTTGTTGGTCATTGGGGTCAACAATATTTTGTTAAAACAAAGTATTGCGCCGTAAATAAGCCTTTAAGAAAGTTTTTCTAAAAGTTTAAGGTCAACACCCTTTTCGCTAATTTTAATAATTTCTACTTTAACGGTGTCGCCTATTTTTAATACTTCTTCAACGCTTTCAATACGCTTACTGCTCATTTTTGAAATGTGAATCATACCGTCTTTATTAGGTGTTAATTCGCAGAATGCACCAGTTTTAGGTAAAATTCTAACAACGGTTGAAATGAACATATCGCCTACTTCAAGGTCGCGTGCAATAGCCATAACGATTGCTTTTGCTTGTTCAGCGCGTTCAGTAGTTTCGTCAAACGTTGCAATAAATACTTTACCATCGTCGTTAATATCAATTTTAACGCCAGTTTCTTCGATAATTTTGTTAATTGTTTTACCACCAGAACCGATAACGTCTTTAATTTTTTCAGGATTGATATTGAATGAAAGGATTTTTGGAGCGTATTTAGAAAGGCTTGGTGCAACTTCAGGAATACAATCAAGCATTTTATTTAAAATGTGTTGTCTACCTTCGTTTGCTTGAGAAATTGCTTTACGTAAAATTGCTTCGTCGATACCTTTAATTTTAATATCCATTTGAATTGCAGTAATACCTTTAGTAGTACCAGCAACTTTAAAGTCCATATCGCCAAGGAAGTCTTCTAAACCTTGAATATCAGAAAGAACTGCTACGTTACCAGTTTCAACGTCTTTAATAAGACCCATAGCAATACCGGCAACTGGGCGTTTAATAGGAACGCCTGCATCCATAAGCGCCATAGTTGAACCACAAACTGATGCTTGTGAAGTTGAACCGTTTGAAGATAATACTTCACTTACTAAACGAATAGCGTATGGGAATTCTTCTTCTGAAGGAATAACAGGTTCTAACGCTCTTTCAGCAAGTGCACCGTGACCGATTTCACGACGACCAGGGCTCTTTAAACCTTTTGCTTCGCCTGATGCGTAACCTGGCATATTATAGTGGTGCATATAGCGTTTAACAACTTCTTCATCTAAACCTTCAAGTTTTTGAACTTCGCTAATTGTACCTAAGGTACAAGTTGTTAATACTTGAGTTTGACCACGAGTGAATACGCCTGAACCGTGAACGCGTGGTAAAATACCGTGTTCGCACCAAATAGGACGAATTTCAGTAAGTTTTCTACCATCTGGACGTTTACCTTCGTTAGTAATTTTAGCACGTACCTTTTCTTTAGTGATGTAGTATAAACTATCTTTAATTTCACGCGTCATATCTGGGTAGATTTCAGCAAAGTGCGCTAAAGTTTCTACTTCAACAGCGTCTTGACGGTCTTGACGAACTTCTCTATCGTCAGTATCAAGCGCATAGTCAAGTTTTTCACTTGCGAAAGCACGAACTGCGTTGTCTAAATCTTCTGGAATTTTATATAAATCCATTTCAAGTTTAGGCTTACCTACTTCTGCTACGATACCTTCAATGAATTCGCATTGACGTTTAATTTCTTCGTGACCGAATAAAATGGCTTTAATCATTTGTTCGTCTTCGATTTCTTTAGCGCCTGCTTCAACCATCATGATAGCATCTTTAGTACCAGAAAGTGAAAGGTGTAAGTCACTTGCTTCACGTTGAGCATTATCTGGATTGATAACGTATTCGCCGTTTACCATACCAACTACTACTGAGCCGGTAGGACCTTGCCAAGGAATATCAGAAATAGAAAGTGCAATTGATGAACCAAGCATTGCAAGTGGTTCAGGCATAATGTTGCTGTCTACTGATAAAGCCGTAGCAATAACGGTTACGTCGTTAAAAATACCCTTAGGGAATAATGGACGGATAGGTCTATCAATAAGGCGTGATACTAAAATAGCCTTATCACTTGCACGACCTTCACGTTTTTTGAAACCACCAGGGATTTTACCTACTGCGTACATTTTTTCTTCATAGTCAACTGAAAGTGGGAAGAAATCCATACCTTCTCTTGCTTTTGCAGCCATAGTAACGTTAACCATAACTACCGTTTCGCCACATCTTACGATACACGAACCGTTTGCTTGTTGACCGTATTTACCTGTTTCAACGGTTACTTCACGACCGCCGATTTGAGTTTTAAATACTCTTGGATTTTCAAACATTTTTAATCTCCTTTACACGTTTTATACTCTATATTTTGAATTTATAAGGCACCCCGCCCTATAAAAAAGTTTACTTTTTTAGCGTTAAAAACTCAGTAAAAAACATATCCTTTATAAAACTTAAAATAGGGAGTATAAAAAATATACCCCCATTTTGTATTTTATTTACGAAGACCAAGCTTAGCGATTAAAGCACGGTATGCTTCAATATCTTTAGATTTAAGGTAATCTAAAAGACCTTTACGGCGACCAACCATTTTCATAAGACCACGTCTTGAGTGATTGTCGTTTTTATTTACCTTAAGGTGTTCGTTAAGGTGATTGATTCTTTGAGTGAGAAGAGCAACTTGCACTTCTGCAGAACCAGTGTCGTTTTCGCTTGTTTTGTAATCGTTAATGATTTGATTTTTGAGTTCTTTTTCCATTTAATTTATACTCCTATGAAATATTTGCTATAAACCGAGCGTAACGTTGAGTAATCGATACACCCCGCTTAAGTACGGTATTATGTTAACATATTATTTACTAATTTGCAACTATTTTTAACCACCTTTTATAAAATAAAAGATTATTTATACAATTCTTGCTTGTTTTTTATAATTTCAGGCACTTTATTTATATACGTTTTTATGTCTTTAGGAGCGCCATATCGTTCTATTCTATCTTCTAAATTAAACACGCGTTTTGACACGGCGTTAGCACCACACGCTATATTATTTGAGTATTCTTCCATAACGTTAGCGTTATATAAACATTCGTAACCTTTTTTAGCGTAGCCTACGTTTTCAAGGTTGCCTGCCGTGTATTTTTGACGGTATAAGTAATACGGATTATAGCCGTTTTTAGTTAATACGTCGTACGCGTAGTCAACCATTTCGTTAATTTTAGAAATTTTAAGGCGTTCAACTTGCTCTTTAAGTTTGCTACCCTTTTTTAAACATAAAGTATGAACGGTAATATTTTCAGCGCCTAAACTGATAGCCGTATCAACGCTAAACTTAAAGTCGAAAAAATCTTCGTTAGGTAAACCGGCAATAAGGTCGGTATTTATAATAAAGCCAAACTTTTTACAAAGGGCAAATTTTTCATATATTTCACTAACGGTGTGGTTTCTGCCGATAAGTTTAAGCGTTTTATCGTGAAAAGTTTGTGGGTTCACGCATATACGCGTTACACCGTATTTTTTTAGTAAAGAAAGTTTTTCTTCATTAATACAGTCTGGCCTACCAGCCTCAACGGTAAATTCTTTAGCGCTTTTTACAAGTGGGCTTAACGAAGTAAGAATTTTTTCTAAATTTTCATTTGAAATAGAAACGGGCGTGCCACCACCTACGTAAATACTTCTAACGTTTTTTACAAGTGGCAAAGTGTTTTCAATTTCCGTAACTAACGCGTTAACGTATTCGTCAGCGTTTTTCGACCTACCTATTTCTTCACTAACGAAAGAACAATACGCGCACCTTGACGGACAAAACGGAATACCTACGAAAAAGTCTTCATAATCACCGTTATAATCAACTATATTTTTTTGAACGTTAACTATATCTTTAACTATTTGTATTTTTTTATCGGTTACTTCAAAAACTTTTTTAAACTCGTTTTCAAAATTAGCACCAAGCGTTGTTGCCATTTTAACTGGACGTATGCCAGTAAGCGCACCCCAAGGTAAATTTTCACCAAAATAGTTAGTTAAAATTTTATATAAACCAAGTTTAGAAAAGCGTTTTTCAAAGCGTTTTAAAACAATTAAATTTTCACAATTTTTTTCATTTTTAAAGGTAAACTTTTCGCCGTTTAAAACAAACTCATCATAAAAAAGGTTACCTTCGGTAACCTGATTATGAGTAATATCTAAATTTGCGCCTCCGTCGAACATAAAAATAACTTCTTCTAAGTCTTTTTTATAATCGATTCTATTAGTATTTAACATACGCTTTTCCTATAAAATTTTTACTAAAAATTCATATATTCAACAAGTGGATTATAAAGCCTTTCTTCACTTAAAGTAGTTTCGTTTCCGTGGCCAGAATACACGGTAAAATCGCCGTCTAACTTAAATAAACGCTCTACTGATTTTACAAGTTTACGCGCGTTGCCGGTAGGAAAATCGTACCTACCAAAACTTCTTTCAAAAAGCGTGTCGCCTGCAAAAATTTTATCTTCAACAACGTAGCAAACGCTACCTTCAGTATGCCCCGGAGTTTCAATAACCTTAAAATTTATACCAAAAAGTGATAATTCGTCGCCTTCTTTTACGGTATAATCGGCTGTAAATTCTTTAACGCTATAACCTAAAGTAGACGCTAAATTTAACGCTTTATTAGTTAAAAACGGCTCGTCTTTTTGGCTAATATATACCTTTGCGCCACGGTCTTTAAAATACTTAACTCCACCTATATGGTCAAAGTGGCCGTGCGTTAAAAGTACGGCTTTAATATTAAAACCGTATTCTTTTTCAGCCTTTTCTAACTCTTTTTCGTCGCCACCGATATCAATAGCAACAGCGTCAGTCATGCCGTCTTTAACCAAAATAAAGGTGTTTACTGATAAAAACCCCGTTACGAATTTATATACTTTAATCATTGAGTATTCCTAAACACGTCGATAACTTGCCTATCTGCTTTAAGCTCGCGAATCATACTATCTAAGTCTTCAATTTTGTTAA
>JAGBYC010000009.1 GCA_017628935.1 Clostridia bacterium
AGGATAGTAGCAACTAAGCCCTAATTTGCACGCATCTTTAGCGTTTTCAGGTTTTATCATTTTTTCAAGATATTCTTCTTCAGTGCTACAATTTTTTATTATTTCAATATTACGTTTTACCATTTTAACGTCGGCAATAATATCGTCAGGGCGTTCTGACCTACCAACAATTTTATAAGCGCTTACGTTAAGCTTGTAAAAACGATACAACGCACAAAGCCCACAAGCAGCAGCACCGTGGAAACACGTTGTGTAAAGTTTATTATTAAGTTCAAAGTCGTGCTGAGTTTTAAAGTCACCGTCTAACGCTGCCGTTCTATATATGCCACGCGTTAACACCCCGCAAACACTACCCTTTTCACGATGAAAGCCTAAACAATGGCTATCAGAAAAACGGCAACCGTTACGCATTAAAAACACTTCGTAACTAACGTCTGGATGCGACTTAATAATACCTTCAATTTCGTCAAGCGATAAGTCGCGCGGTAAAATCATACGCTTCATACCAAGGCTTTTATAATAGCCAACTATATCGCTGTTAAAAAGCCCACACATAGTACTTGCTACTGGCGTAAGCCCGTGTTCTATTGCTAAAAGCGTAAGTTCAGGTGTTGAAACGATAACCCCGTCAACGCCAACTTTTTTAAGTTCAACAAAATATTTGCTAAGTTTATCTAATTCTTTTTGAGAGTACGACGCGCTATTTATGGTAATAAAAATATCTTTGCCGTAACTTTTAATTTCTTTAGAAATTTCTAAAACTTCTTCAAAAGTGTACGGATTAGCGTATTTTTTAAAACCCGACATTCTGTTAATTTCAGTATAATCGCCAAACTCTTGCACCCATTTTTCGTCGTAAAAGCCCATATAAAATTCGTCTGCACCAGCGTCAACAAACTCTTTAATGCGCGCTTTATTATTTAAAGGAACTAAAATTTTGCTCATTTTTTCAACTCCTTTGGTAAAAACGCATCAAAAGGTTCAAACACCATTCTATACGGTTTATCTGCCTTAATAACGAAATTAGAATTTATAAAATACGACGTTTTACCTATTTTAGCGTATTCGTCGTTAAATTCGTTGTGGTAGTAATTTATAAACCTTACGCAGTCGTACGCGCAGTGATAGTTAGCACGGAATTTCTTTTCAATAGGTAAAGAAACGCCGGCGTATTCGCAAATGCTACCAACCGTTGCAAAAACGTACGGATAGTAAACGGCAAAATTTTCGTTAACGCCTAAAAAGTCAACGTACCTGTTGGTAACGTCAAACTCATACACGTTAACGTTGTAATTTTTAAGCGCCGAATTTTCAAGCGTAAACACTTCTGGCTTATGTGATAAATTAAAATAACCGTCGTAACGAATGTCACGAGCGTCTTTATTCATCATTCTACCCACGTTAATTTTAACGTTATTAAGTTGTTTAGCGAATTCAAGCATACCAAAGTCGTTAACCGTAACTTCATCAATGCAATCGTAGGTATTTAAAATTGACGTAATCAATTTTTTAGCGTCAAATAAATATAATTGTGAAAATACGGGTACGCATAAAGTAATTTTAAGCGCCCCGTTTTTAACTTCACTTAATTTAGATATACCTTTTAATACACCTTCAATAAACTTTAAAAAATAACGGCTACAAAAGTTAGAACCAACGTATAATCGCTCAGTTTTATCAAACCCAGCGCTTTCAGTAGCCACGCTTAAAAGTTTACTGTTATGGTTATCATCTTCAGTAAATAAATGCAATAATTCGCAAAAGCTTATACAATTTATTTGCATATTAAAAATTATTTGCCTGGATTATATTCACTATAGCCGTAGCTTGTAGTGTAAGTAGAGCCGTAACCGTAATTATAACGAACGTAATCGTACGTAGAAGAATACGAAGAACCAGAGTAATCGTAATACGAAATTGCACCGTAGTAACTTAAATAACCGTAACCCGTACCGTAAGTAGAGTTATAAGTTTGCACGTTAGAATAGGTGTAACCGTAATAAGAGTCTGTGTAGTAAGTTATATACGCGTAAGTGTATTCGGTATAACTGCTATAATCACCCATTTTTAAAATCTCCTTAAAAATATCTTATTAGTTATTAATAAAACGAATAAATTCGTTAAATTTTTCAATAAAGTCGGTAACTGAAATGTCACGCAAACAACGTTTAACAGGGTCAAGCGTTTTACCCTTTACGCAACTAATGAAGGTTTTTTTGTCAAACGAACAACCTTCGCAACTTACCTTTTTTCGTATAAAACTTGGCTCGTAACCAGTTAAATTATCTGCTTTATACGGATAAAATCTATCAAGCGCTGCCGACGACGACACGCATAAACTTTTAACCTTTACGCTTGACGCTATATGTATTGCCGACGTATCGTTACCAAGCACGAATTTTGCTTTCGATATTAAATAAATAAGTTCGTTTAAATCGGTTTTACCAACGTACGAATAATACTTAAATTCGTTTTTACTTTCAAAGTAAGTAAGTTGATTAATTTCGTCTGTATCGCCTGCTAAAACACAGTTAAGTCCAGTAGTTTTAGTAACGTATTTGCAAACTTCGTACCATCTTTCAACGTGCCAACGCTTAACTATCGAACTTCCACCTAAAAACACAACGAAATAGTTTTTTGGTAAAGCGATATTTTGCTTGGCTACCGTAATTAACGGAGTTGACGACTTAAAGTTCGCATAACCTAACGCCCTTACCATATCAGCGTTAATTTGTAGCAACATACCGTCTAACGAAATAGGTAAAACTTCGTTATAATTACTAAGTGCCCACTTGTAATACTTTTTATCGTAAAGGTAAGCAAACGGCACGGTAATTTTTTTGTCTGCTTTAACCGACGCAACTACTGCTTCAGAGAAAAAATCGCGCGATATTGATGCGTGTATAAGCGTTTCACAGTCAAGGCGTTTAACTTTTTTAACAACGTCGCTAACTTTTAAAAACTGGCTTGACTCACGTGAAAAGCAAATAACTTCATCAAAATACCCACTATCTAAAGCAAGTTGTTTTACCGTTCCTGAACAAGTAAGAATAATTTTTTTATCTTTATAAAGTTCACGCAAGCCTTTGGCAGCGTCTAAAAACAAAATAAAATCGCCTATACCGTCATACTTAACTATGGTTACAACGTTTTTAACGCTTTTACGCTTGTTTGCAAGTGATTTGACTTTTTTAACGCTATTAAAAAACTTTATATCGTTTAAATACGCAACGAAATCAAACATACAATTTACTTACCAAACAAACATGTTTTTAAAACTTTATATATAATAAAATATACTATACTTTAGTATATTTGTCAATAATTTTTTTTATTTTGCATTTTTTTAAAATTAAAACGCCGTAATTAAAAATTTAAAACATAAAAAAAGCCGTTATCTAAAAACGGCTTTTTTATTATTTACCTTTATTTTTACGTTCTTTTTTTTCTAAATACGTTTTATATTCTTGCGATTTTTCATACGACGTAGCGTACGATCTAAAACCATCATCTACGTAAGAAGAATACGAGTTATAATTTGGGTCGTATCCATAACCGTGATAAGTATATATACAAGCAACTCCACTATTTTCG
>JAGBYC010000099.1 GCA_017628935.1 Clostridia bacterium
AGCGCGTTTTTATAAAAAATTTTGTCAACCGTTTTTAATGAGTAACCGTTATTTAAAAACGCATTTTTAAGGTTAGAAATTTTATTGTAACCGTCAATATCGTTAACAAAACTGTCGCTACCGAAAAAATCAGTACCTATTGCTAAACTATCGTCGCCAAAATTTTGCAAAAAATAATCGATATGTTTAAAAAATTTAGTCAAATTATTATCGCCACTTTCACTTGAAATAAAGTAGTTAACTAAGCACGCGCCTATTAGCCCGTTTTTAGAAATTATGCCCTTTATAACGCTTTTAGAAAGGTTGCGTTTATGGTTATAAACGTCTTTAAATAAAGCGTGTGAACAAATAACTTTATCACTATAATTTATAACGTCTAACGCACCTTTTTCACTTAAATGCGCCACGTCAACGTAGATGCCGTTTGAAGACAATTTTTTAACAGCGTTAACCCCTAACGGTTTAAGTTTTTTATTAAAATCACAACCGTATCCGTACTTATTTTCGCCGTTATAAGTTAGTTGAACGTAAAGTGGATTTAATGCGATAATATCGTCAATTTTTAAAAAATTATAACCTACGTTTTCAAAGCACAAATAGGCGTTTTTATTAGTAGTTTTATTATAAGTTTTTAATAAATTATTAAAGTCGGTTTTAGATAAGTCGCCGTTATAAATAACGGCGCACACTTTAACATTATTGCCTAAATTATCTAAAATTTCTAATGGGTTTTTTGCCCCAGTTAACACGTCAGAATGTAAATCAAAAAAGTTCGCCATACGCTATTTTATGCGTGGGCGAACTTTTAAATTCGATATTAAAAATTAAAATAAAAAGTAACAAGCGCCAAGTAACGCCGGTAAGTAATTTGCAACGGGTATTTTTTTAATTTCAAGTAAATTTATACCTATCATAAACACGAAAACGCCACCTATTGCAGACAACTCTTGCCTAAAATTAACGCTTTGCAACAAGAAGTTGCCAAGTGAACTTGCAAGTAAAGAAAACGCGCCTTGAATAACGAAAACTGGAATGGCTGAAAGCATTACCGACGGACCGTATTTTACCGTTAAAAGCATAGCAACAACGCCGTCAAGCACTGATTTTATGTATAAAGTTTTATTGTCGCCAAGCCCTGCAGAAATGCTACCGTAAATTACCATAGCACCAACGCAGAAAACTATTGTTGCTTGAACGAAACCTTCGGTAAAATTATTAGTTTTTCGAGTACTATTTTCGCCGTTTACACCCTTTTTATTAAATAATTTTTGAACGGAAAGGGCTAATTTATCAAGTCCATTTTGAATATTTAACGCTGAACCAATAAAACCACCTATAACGAAACTTAAAAGCATAACTAATATACCTTGCGTTCCTACTGGGTTAATTGCGTCAATAATACCTATAATTACAACTAAAACGCCTAAAACTTGCATAAGCGACGTTTCAATTTTATCATTTATAATTTTTTTACACGCTAAACCTATTAGCGAGCCGACTATTACGGCTACCGTATTAACTAAAACGCCTACCATAACTCACCTTAATTTTTCTAACTTAAATTGCGTTCCGTCGAAACTAACGGCAACTATCGTATTAACCTTATTATCAAAACTAATTGCCCTTACGTTTACTGGGTTACGCTTAATAAGTTCATATAACCCTTGCGACACCCTTTCGTTACCAACCGAATAGCAGTTAACAACGTCTTCAACGGTATTAA
>JAGBYC010000100.1 GCA_017628935.1 Clostridia bacterium
ATTGCTAAACCTTCAACAACTGCACTTTTACCAACACCTGCTTCACCTATTAAAACGGGGTTGTTTTTAGTTTTTCTTGCTAAAGTTTGAATAATGCGTTCAATTTCTTCTTCTCTACCGATAACCGGGTCCAACTTTTCTTCTTTAGCGCGTTTAGTTAAATCGTAACCTAACCCGTCAAGAACTGATTTTTTGTTAGATTTTTCAACTATTTTAGTTGTAGTTTCTTCTTGCACGCTATTTTTAGCATCATTAAACGCCGAAACTTCGTTCATAATTGCTTTTACAACTTCACCGTAAAGTTTACTTACTTCAACGCCAAGCGCGTTTAAAATAGAAACGGCTTTACAGTCGGTTATATTTAAAATTGACAAAAGCAAATGAAGGTCTGAAACGAACGACGTTTTGTAATAAAGCGCAATTTGTCCTGCCTCTTTTAAAGCAAAATTTGCTTTAGGCGTATAGTTGTTAATTTTATCTTGCCTAAACGATTTTCTTAAATAATATGCGTATTTATCTTTATCACAACCAAAATCGGCAAGAAGTTTATACCCCTCGCCGTCGGTAGTACATAAAACGCCGTAAAGTAGCATTTCTGTACCGATATATTTTAACTTTTTAGAATCACGCAACTTTTTAGCGTAATTTAAACAAGTTTCAAAACTATCTGTGTAATACAATTGCATAAATTATAAGTTTAAATTTTTAATGTAATTAACTAAATCGTCTTTTAATTCAGGGTCACGCAAGCCAAATTCAAGGTTAGCTTTGATACTACCAAGGCGCGTACCCATATCGTATCTTGTACCTTCAAAATTAAGCGCTATCATACCGAAATTTTTTGCTAAAGTTGATAAAGCGTCTGTAAGTTGATATTCGCCGTTAGGCGCAGGCTTTAATTCTTCAATAATTTTAAAAATTTCAGGCGATACAACGTATCTACCAAGTGGAGAAAGCGTACTTTTAACAAGTTCGATAGGTGGTTTTTCAGTAATAACGGTAACGTCGTATTCCCTACCGTTTTCACTTGAATATTCTACTGATGCATATTTAGGCACGTCTTTAAGTTCAACGTGTTTACAACCTATAACGCTTTTACCAGTTCTTTCGTAAACGTCAACTAATTGCTTGATAACTGGCAAACCGTCGTTATACATAACGTCGTCGCCAAATAAAATGGCAAACGGTTCGTTGCCAACGAAATCTTTAGCAATTTCAACGGCTTTTGCCGTGCCGTTCAATTCTGTTTGAATAGCAAACGAAATTTTAGCAAAAGTTTCTGGATATTTAATAGCATCGTAAAATTCTTTTTTAGCAGTATTAAGTAAAACTTTTTCAAGTTCTAACGCTGGTAAGAAATGTTCTTCAATAACTTCTTTTTTATAACCAACGATAAATAAAATATCAGTTATACCACTATTAACAACTTCTTCAGCAATTACTTGAATTGCAGGTTTGTTAAGTATAGGCAACATTGCCTTTGGAACTGCTTTAGTATAAGGTAAAAATCTTGTACCATAGCCTGCTACGGCTATAACTGCTTTTTTTACTTTCAAAATATACTCCTTTTTTAAAAATCTTATGAGTTAAATCTAAAAATTTTTAAAAATTTATTTGTAAATTTTATTTCGTACCAAAAAGTCTATCGCCCGCGTCACCAAGTCCTGGCACAATGTATGCATGGTCGTTAAGTTTTTCGTCAAGAGCGGCTACGTAAATATCAACGTCTGGATGAGCGTCTTGAACGGTTTTTACGCCTTCTGGCGCAGCAAGTAAGTTCATAAGTTTAATGTCTTTACAACCACGTTGTTTAATAAAGTCGATTGCGGCAACGGCACTACCACCAGTTGCAAGCATAGGGTCTACAACGATAATTGTTCTTTGGTCTGCATCTACTGGAAGTTTGCAGTAGTATTCAACCGGCATATGAGTTTCAGGGTCACGATATAAACCAATGTGGCCTACTTTAGCGTTAGGAACTAACGTTAAAATACCGTTAACCATACCAAGACCAGCACGTAAAATAGGAACGATACCGATACTTCTACCAGAAACGAATTTACCAGTTGTTTTGCAAATAGGCGTTTCAATTTCTCTTTCTTCTAAAGGAAGGTCACGCGTTACTTCGTACGCCATTAAAAGCGAAATTTCATCTGCTAAATTTCTAAAATCTTTAGTAACAGTATCAGTCATACGCATCATAGAAATTTTGTGTTGAATAAGTGGATGGTCAAAAACGTGTAATTTACCCATAATTACTTTCTCCTTATCATTTGAAATATTTGTTTTCAATTTCAGTTATTTTATTTACGCGGTTAGCATGTCTGCCACCTTCGAATTCAGTATTTAAAAAGATATCAACGTAATTTACAATTTCGCTTGCAGTTGCAATTCTTGCACCTAACGCAATTACGTTAGTATCGTTATGGCGACGTGTAAATTCAGCCGAAAACGCGTCGTTAACGTGCGCACAACGTATACCTTTAATTTTGTTTGCAACGATGCTCATACCGATACCAGTACCACAAATTAAAATACCGTAGTCAGCTTCGTTTGAAGCAACTTTTTCACAAACTAACTTAGCAAAATCAGGATAATCGCATGAATCGTTAGAAAAAGTACCAACGTAATCACAATCAATACCCTTAGTTTCTAAATATTTAACAACGTTAGAAATAACGTCGAATCCACCATGGTCGCAACCTAAAGCAACTTTCATAAAATTCTCCTTTACGTTATATTATATATATTTTAATATACTATATAGCCTTTGTCAAGTACGAATATAATTTTTTGCATAAAAAAAGGAATTAAAAATTCCTTAATTTAACAGCGTTTGCACGCTTTTTCAAGCCTATTCATAATGCCAACGTCAATATCCGTACCCGTTACAACGTCAAACGCAATAATAAGGTCGGCTATTTTTTCACCTTCTAATAATTTATAGTATAAGTTTGACGCAATTTCTTCACCAGTTTTGCCAAGTTTTAAAAGGTTGTAGCCCTTTAAAAACTCACACATACCGTCATCAGCCATAAAATACGGGGTTTTACCAGTTTCTACGGCGTTATTATATAACGAAATTGCTTTTTCTACTTCGTTACGCTTAAATAAAGCAGTTTCACACTTAGGTAAATAGTGGCTATATTTAACCCCTGGAGATTTTACCTTTTCAGTAGACGTGTTTTTTGAATAACGGCACTTACCTACCACACTTTTAATCATATCGTAAGTAACAAGCCCACTGCGTAAAATTACAGGTTCGTTGCCAGTTACGTCTATAACGGTTGATTCAATACCACCACTACACTTGCCACCGTCTAAAATAAGTTCAAGTTTGCCGTTTAAATCGTTAAAAACGTGTTCGGCAGTAACTGGGCTTGTATGCTTACTAACGTTAGCACTTGGTGCTGCAACTGGAACGTTTACTGCTTTTAAAAATGCCTGAGCACTTTTGCTTGAAGGTACGCGAATTGCAACCGTATCAAGCCCACACGATACTAACTTTGAAACCTTACCTTTACTTTTATATACCATAGTTAAAGGCCCTGGTAAAAACGCATCTTTTAGTTTTTTGATATAATCTTTATCTTCGTAAACTAAAGTTGAAACGTCGTAGTCGCTATGCACGTGAACTATTAACGGATTATCTTGTGGGCGACCTTTTGCATTAAAAATTTTAAGCACAGCGTCATCGCTTGTAGCGATAGCGCCAAGCCCGTAAACCGTTTCAGTTGGAAAGGCAACTAATTCGTTATTTAAAATTAAATTTTTTGCATAATCAAGCGAAATATCGTCGATTTTGCAAATTTTTGTATTTTTAGAAAATTTCATCAGTATAATTACCAGAGTCGTATTCTTGAGTGAATTCTAACGGTTCTTCAGGCACGTAATCGTCGTTTACAGTAACGTGTGATAAGCCGTTACTTGCATTGAAATTTGGAACAGTTGGTTCATTAACAATGTAGTTAACGAATCTATTTTCTTCGCCTTTAAACATTAACGAGAATGAGCCGATAGGACCAGAACGGTTCTTTTCAATAATAATTTCAGTTAAGTTTTTATTGAACGTTCCATCGTCGTTTGCAGGTTGTTTGTTTCTATGAATAAACATTACTACGTCGGCGTCTTGTTCGATTGCGCCCGATTCACGAAGGTCTGATAAAACTGGGCGTGAATCAGTACGGCG
>JAGBYC010000101.1 GCA_017628935.1 Clostridia bacterium
CGTCTTTCGCTTGTTGTTCTTGATTTCTAACGTAGCCCGCTGCTTCTTTTCTCGCCTCGTCCTTAACTTCTTCAATAATCATTGATTTTGCTTCTTCTTGCGTCATTTGAGCAACTTTTTCAAGTTCGTGAACGAACGTTTCATGTTGCAATTCAAGTTTACGCATAAGTTCGTCAACTTCTTGATTTTTCTTTTCAAGGTTGCGTGCAGTTTGTTCAACTTCTTCAGTGCGTTTTAATAAAGTAGCGTCTTTTTTATTAAGAATTTCGTCTTTTTGGTTAAGACGTTGCTCCATTTTTTGAAGTTCAGCAGTTTTTTCGCGTTTTTCTTTTTCAAACTCGTTTCTGAGTTGTAATTCCTGTTCTTTAGCCTCTAAAATTGCTTGTTTTTTGATAGACTTAGACTCTTCTTCAGCCTTTGATTTTATATCAGACGCATACTTTTCAGCAGAGCCTATCGTGCTTTTATTAGATTTGTTAACGGCAATTACGCCAAATAAACAACCTAAGGCAATACCAACCACACCAACTACAACTGGTATGATTACCTCTACCGTTGAGGCAAGTAACAGGAAGGTTGCGTTTTGTAACATACGTTACCCTCCTAAGAATAAATTTAATAAATTAATATATTTTTGCACCTATTAATAGGTACATACTAATCATTATACTTATATTTTATACTATTAATATTAAAAAGTCAATATTATATAAAAAATTTATTTAACTAAACCACTAAATATTGTGTTTTTACATTAAAAATTGACACTTTATTTAGGAATTTTTAACCTTTTTACCCACAAAAAACGCACGCAAAATGCGTGCGTTTTAATTAGTCGTTACGTTTATCAGGAGAGTTTTTTAAAGCAAATGCTTCACGAATTTTAGCCTCAACTTCGGCTGCCATTTCAGGATTGTTTTTTACGTAATCTTTTGCTTTTTCACGGCCTTGAGCGAATTTTTCGCCGTTATAACTAAACCATGCGCCTGCTTTATCAATAGCACCGTATTCAACACCAAGGTCTAAAATACAGCCTTCTTGCGAAATGCCTTGACCGTAAATAACGTCAAATTCAGCAGTTTTAAATGGAGGAGCAACTTTGTTTTTAACAATTTTTGCTTTGGTTCTGTTACCAAATAAACCGTCGCCGTCTTTTAAAGCGTCTGCTTTCCTAACGTCGATACGAACGCTTGAATAGAATTTAAGCGCCTTACCACCTGGTGTAGTTTCTGGGTTTCCGAACATTACGCCAACCTTTTCACGAAGTTGGTTAATAAAGATAACGCAAGTTTTACTTTTATTTGTAATACCAGTAAGTTTTCTAAGTGCTTGACTCATTAAACGCGCTTGTAAACCAACGTGGCTATCACCCATATCGCCTTCAATTTCAGCCTTAGGTGTTAACGCTGCAACAGAGTCAACTACGATAATATCAACAGCGCCACTTCTTACTAAACTTTCAGTAATATCAAGTGCTTGTTCACCAGTATCTGGTTGAGAAACGTATAAATCGTCTAAGTTTACGCCAAGTGCTTTTGCATAAGTTGGGTCAAGAGCGTGTTCGGCATCAATAAATGCAGTTATACCACCTGCTATTTGAGCCTCGGCAATAGCGTGGAG
>JAGBYC010000102.1 GCA_017628935.1 Clostridia bacterium
GCCGAATTCGTTAATTTTTGCATAAGAAGAAAGTGACGTAATAAGACCTATGTTTTGACCTTCTGGTGTTTCAATAGGAAACATTCTTCCGTAGTGAGTGTAGTGAACGTCACGAACGTCGAAAGTTGCGCGTTCACGGTTAAGACCACCAGGACCTAACGCAGAAAGTTTACGTTTGTGCGTAAGTTCAGCAATAGGGTTGGTTTGGTCCATAAATTGAGAAAGTTGTGATGAACCGAAGAATTCGCGAATTGCAGAACTTACAGGACGTACGTTGATAAGCGCTTTAGGCGTAATATCTTTAGGGTCGTGCGTGTTCATACGTTCTTTAATAACGCGTTCTAAACGGTTGATACCAATTCTGAATTGATTTTGTAAAAGTTCACCTACACTTCTAACGCGACGGTTACCTAAGTGGTCGATATTGTCGATAGTACCAAGGTCGTAAGAAAGGTCGGTATTAATCGAAATAGACGCAATAATATCGTCAACCGTAACGTGTTTGTGGTTAAGTTTTTCAGTAAGTGGTTTTAAAACCTTTTTAGTTTCAGCAGAAAGTTTTGCCGGAATATTACCTTCAGCAATAATTTCGTGGAAGTATTTACATGCTTCAACGAATTTAACGCGAAGTTGACGACGAATTTCTTCGTTCTTTTTATCTTCAGGTTTTTCTTCTGCTAAACGGTCTTCACTAAGTTCTTCGAAATAGTAAAGGTCGTTAATTTGAGTTCTTTTAAGTTCGGCAATATCTTCAACAGCCATAGTTTTGCATAAGTTTGCAATTTCATAAGAGAACTTAAGCGTTGGATAATATACCGTTTCAATTAAACCAAATGGCTTATAAGGAGCGCCCGTAATTTCAGTAAAGTCTGCAACACCGTTTGAAAGAACTAAGTGAGTAGTTCCGTCGTTATTTTTAACTTCAACGGTTGTAATACCTGCGTTTTGTATAGCCTTTGCAGTTTCTTTAGTGAAAACTTCGCCTGCAGAAATTAATACTTCGCCATCTTCGTTAACGATATCAAGGTTAGAGATAGCGCCAGGAAGTCTGCTTGCAAAGCAAAGACGTTTGTTGTATTTATATCTACCTACGCGAGCAAGGTCGTAACGTTTAACGTCGTATAAAATATTTTTAAGATGTTGCTTAACTGCTTCTTCACTTGGCATATCGCCTGGGCGAAGACGACGGTAAACTTCAAATAAGCCTTCCGCTTCAGTTTCGCAAGTATCCTTTTCTAACGTTGCGTTGATAATTTTGTTGTTACCGAAAACTTCTAAGATAGATTCGTTAGTACCAAAACCAAGTGCACGAAGGAAAGTAGTTGCTAAAACTTTTCTTGTTCTATCAACGTGAATCCATAAAACGTCTTGAGAGTCAAGTTCTAACTCAAGCCAAGCACCACGGTTAGGCATTACCGTTGTAGCATAAAGTTTTTTACCCGACTTGTCTTGTGTGAAGGCATTATAAACGCCTGGTGAACGAACAAGTTGAGATACTACTACACGTTCTGCACCGTTAATGATGAACGAACCACTATCAGTCATTTTAGGTAAGTCGCCCATAAACACGTTTTGGTTGATAACTTCACCCGTAACTTTGTTGTGAAGGCTTACGTTTACTTCAAGTGGTACGGCGTAGGTAACGTCTCTTTCCCTACATTCTTTTTCAGTATACTTTGGTTTGCCGTTAAGGTTATGGTCTAAAAAGTAAAGTTCATAACGGTCTGCCATATCGGTAATAGGTGAAAAATCTTCAAAAACTTCGCCTATGCCTTCTTCAATGAAAGCGTTGTAAGAGTCTTTTTGAACTTCTACAAGATAAGGCATCGGTTGAACTTCGGCAATTTTAGCGAAAGTTTTTCTTTCCAAGTGACCGCATTTTACTGTTTGTAAATTACGCATTATTTACACTCCTTTAAAAATTTGTAAAACATCTTGATTATTTTTTGCTTTTGCTGTATAATTACACGGTAGACACTTTTTAGTTCGGTGTTAAAAAGCGTTATAAATGTAATTTATAGGCATTTTTTCGTATCGCGTTTTATCCTAAAAAAAGATATAAAGACGCTAATACCACATTATAGCATTGTACCATTATAATCGAATAAAATCAATATGTCAATTATTTTAACGTTATTTTATAAAAATAAATAAGAATTTTTTCGAATTTTGTAAAATTTTTATTTTAGGGGTTAATTTGAGGATAGATAAGTTTTTAAAAGTTTCAAGAATATTAAAACGCCGTTCAGTTAGCAAAGAGGCTTGCGACGGTGAAAAAGTGCTTGTAAACGGCAAAGAAGTTAAGCCTGCTTATAGGGTAAAAATAGGCGATATCGTTGAAATAAAATTCGGTCAAGGAACGTTAAAATTTCGCATTTTAAACGTTAAAGAAAGCGTTAAAAAAGAAGAAGCCTCTACCCTTTACGAAGTAATAAATTGCTAATTTTAGGTGTAATATGAAAAATCATAAAGTATACGCTGTGATAGCCGGCGCAGGTGCTGGAAATCGCGCAAAGCAAGGTAAAAATAAGGTGTTTTCGCTTATTGACGGCACTCCTTTAATATTAAAAACCGTTGAAGTTTTCGATAGTTCGCGCCACGTTGACGAAATTGTGGTAATTTACCGTAACGGCGAGCTTGAAATGATGAAAAACGCCCTTATTTCAATTAAAAAACCCATCACTTTCGTAATGGGTGGAGAAACGCGTTTTCAGTCAGTAAAAAACGCCTTAAAAACGCTTACTGACGGCATAGTTTTAGTGCACGACGGAGCGCGTCCGTATATATATAAGGAAACGATTGAAAAGTTAGTTTTATCAGTTTTACGCTACGGTTCTGGCGTGCTTGGTGCTCCCCTTACCGAAACGGTTTTAGACACTGATGGAAACGGTTATATTTTATCTTCAAAACGCGTAAATCGTTACTTTGCAAAAAC
>JAGBYC010000103.1 GCA_017628935.1 Clostridia bacterium
TCTACACCAGCGTTTGCGTATAAGTCAACAACTTCGTCAACTTGTTCCATTTTTTCTGGGCGAATGTTGTAACCCATAAGCCATCTTTCACTTTCTTTACCGTATTTTTTTGCAATAGCAACGGTTTTTTCAGTGATTTCTTCAAAGAAACTCTTAGGAAGTGACCAGTTGATAATTGTTGTTGAGAATACGTCAAAATATGGGCAAGCAGCAACCATTTCCCAGTTGTCGTAACCACGTTGTTCAGTAACGTAATATGTATTTTTAGTTGCGTGTACACAGCAAGTAATTTCAAGATTAGGGTTAATTTCTTTTAAAGTTTTAGAACAATCTGCTAAAGTTTTTAACGCTTCTCTCCAACGGAATTGTTTAACGTCGTCGTTCATAAACTTAGGCATTTCGTAACCGTAGTAATCTTCAAACTTCTTCATGCATTCAGGGCAACGGCAAGACCAGTCGTCACCAGCGCCACCAGTAATAGAAGCGTATGCTTTAGGATAACCGTAATGTGGTTCGTCCCAGAAGAAACCGTCTACTTCAGTTTCGCGTGCAAGTTTAACGCAAATACCAGTAAAATAATCTCTAAAAGCGTTAGTGTTAAAACAAGCGTGGTTTAAAACTTCACCAGTATACGCTGAAACTTGACGGTGGTGAATATTGTTTTGAAGGAAAAGCGAAACAGGTTCGCCACCAAAATATTTACCGATACCCCAAGTATCTGCTAATACGCGTAAGCCAACTTCGTGTGCTTTTTTAACGATATTGTTGATGTTTGGAAACCAAAAGTCCATATCAAATTCAGTAATTGCAAGAATAACGGTATCGCAACCGTGTTCTTTCATTTCGATAAAGTCTTTTTCCGCATGTTCAACGTAGTTAAAACCGTAATAACTAACTGCTGTGTGTTTAATCATTTTAATTCTCCATTTTTATATTTGGCTATACGCCACGTTATTTACACGCCTTTAGTACATAAAAACGCATAATAATATAATTATAAAATAATTATAGCATATAAAATTACTTATTACAAGAATATTTAACAAAAAAACCACAAAAATTTGTGGCTTTATTGCTTGTAATTTTCAGTTTTAATGGTGTAATTTACAATTTTATAAAAAATAAATATTGAAATTACAATTGAAATTGAATTGTATAAAAATTGCAAATAAAATATTGATGAAAAGAATTCAGATAAAAAGTAAATTATAACCGATACGGGAAAAAGTAATATACCAGTTAAGTTATTACTTTGCGAAAATATAGGCTTAGTTGAAACGTATTTAACGGCAAAACCACTTAAAATTACTGAACAGATAAATACTGCAGGACGCACTACGCTTGATTTAAATACAGCGTAAACTAAACTGTTAATACTGTCGTTAAGGTATTTTTCAGAGTTAATTATTGCACCTAACGCCTTAACGATAGTTCCGTCTTGCACTTCAAAGCTTATAAATAAACTGTTAAAAAGTTGCGTTGCAGTGCTACCTATAATAAACCCAGCCGACACTACGCTTGAAACAAGTAACGCTGACGGATAACCTTCGTGCGAATTACCAACTAAACAAATTACTACTAATACGATAGTTGCTACTATTTCAACTGCACTTTTAACGTGTAAACTTGATAACGCCGAACCAAAAACGGAATCGCTAAGTCCACTAAAAATTAAGTTTATTAGTATTGAAAGCGCAAAGCCTAATATTAAATATTTAATATTATCTAAAAAACTAACGTCGTTACGGGTGTTAAGCCTATAACAAAAGTAAACTATTGAAAGTGGAACGCCTATACTTGATACTATTATCAATACGGGAACAAAAGCAAATTCTTTTAAAATAAAACACAAAATTGACAAAATTAGTATCGTGGATAGTAAAAATACCGTAAGCGCAATAGGTTCAAAAAGTTTAGGTTTTGAAACTAAAGTTTGCTTTGGTTCTTCGTTTAAATTTAACTCGATAAGTTCGTCGTTTAAAAA
>JAGBYC010000104.1 GCA_017628935.1 Clostridia bacterium
GCGACGGTATTTTTCTTAGCAAGGTTTTAATTAAAGTTGTTTTACCAACACCGTTAGTACCACGCACCCAAAGTTTATCGTTGCTTTTTAGGTGGAACGAAATAGGTGGAATAAGCGTTTTATCATACCCAACTTCTAAATCTTTTACAATTAAAAAATCTTTACTGTTAAGTGGAATAGACGGGAAGTTAAACACGGCTTCGTAAAAAGTAGCAGGCTTTTGCATAACTTCAATTCTATCAAGCATTTTTTTACGGCTATTTGCCATACCTGCCGTTGCAGCGCGCGCTTTGTTTTTATCAATATAATCTTTCATACGCTTAATTTCTGCTTGTTGACGGTTATACTCGTCTTCATACTGTTTGGCGTTCATTTCGCGTTGCGCTGAAAATTCGGTGTAGTTGCCTGAATATTTTTTAATATTGCCGTTTTCAATATTAATAATAAACTTACAAACGCTATCTAAAAATTCGGTATCGTGCGAAATAACCATAAACGTTTTTTTATAGCCGTTAAGGTATTTTTTAAGCCACTCGATATGCTCGATATCTAAAAAGTTAGTAGGTTCGTCAAGCAACATAACGTCTACTTCTTCAAGAAGTAGTTTAGAAAGCATAAGTTTAGCACGTTCGCCACCAGAAAGACGCGAAATAAGTGTATCGTAACCAAAGTTATTAACGCCAAGTCCACCGGCAACTTTTTTAATTTTGCTATCAATATCGTAAAAACCGGCGTTATCAAGTTCGTCTTGCATACGTGAAGAACGGTTTATAAGTTTATCAAGTTCGTCAGGGTCTTCAACTTCGCCCATTTTAGCGTATAAATTTTCTAACTTTTCGCTAAGTTCAAAAAGGTGGTCGAAAGCGTGGCGAAGATATTCCATAACCGTTTGGCTACGGTCAATATCAGCGTGCTGGTCAAGATATCCCCATCTAGCAGATTGTTGGCGTAAAACTTCGCCGTCGTCTTGCGAAAGTTTGCCAGCAATTATATTTATAAACGTAGTTTTGCCAGCACCGTTTAAACCTACCACGCCTAAATGTTCACCGTTATTAACGGTGAGGTTAGCGTTTAAAAACAAGTTTCTATCGTCGTATCGGTGCGACAAATTTCTAATTTCAAGTATGCTCATACGTACAACCTTAAATTTATTACACGATAATAATACTTTAATTTAAAAAAATAGTCAAGTTTATTGATTATAGCAAAAAAATATGTTACAATATTTTCAGCTTTAAGGAGTAGTTATGAAAAAATACAAATATTCTTTTTCAAAATTGATTATAGGGCTTTTCATTTTAGGTATAGTTTTAGCGTTAGCTTGTATAGGTTTAAACGTGTATCGTTTCGTGTTAAATATCAACTTAAATAACGAAATTACTTTTAACGACTGGATTATGATTATTTTAATAATTTTACTTTCAGTTGCGTTTATAGTTATAGCCGTATCGTGTTTTATTTCGTCGTATTGCACGGTAGAAGATAAAACTGTAATATTAGCGTGGGGCATTATTAAAAATAAGTTAGACTTAAACGAAGTTACTGAAATTAAATACTATTATTCTAACACCCGTTTAGAACTTGTTTTTAAAGATGAATCGTATTTTTATATAGCAGTTTCGCCTGAATGGGTAGACGATTTTGTTAACGATATTAAATTAGCAAACCCAAAAATTTTATATTTTGAAGATAGTAGCGTTAGCGAAAAAAAATAACAAAAAAAGTTAAAGTACCGTGCAATAAAAAGCACGGCACTTTTATTTTATAAAAAAATATTAAAAAATGTCGAAAATATTGTAAAAAATAGTTGACATATATACTGTGTATTTATATAATAAGTTTAATTTTACTAAACAAAAAGTTTACAATTGTTAAGAGGTAAAAATGAAACTTGGCGACAAAATAAAACTTTTGCGTTTGCAAAACGAATTAACACAAGAAGAGTTAGCCGATAGATGCGAACTTACCAAGGGGTATATTTCGCAACTTGAAAACGACTTAACAAGCCCGTCGATAGCCACGCTTATTGATATTTTATCTGCGCTTGGTACAAACCTTAAAGATTTTTTTAATGAAGCGCCAGAAGAAAAAATTGTTTTTAAAGACGCTGATTTTATTGAAAAAATTTCAGAAACGGGCGTAACTAACTGGCTTGTTCCTAACGCGCAAAAAAACGAAATGGAACCTATGCTTGTAGAGCTAAACCCAAATAGTGAAACGATTGAAGACGTTCCTCACGAAGGTGAAGAGTTTGGTTACGTTATTAGTGGTGAAATTGTTATTAAATACGGCACTAAAAAATACGTATGCAAAAAAGGCGAAAGTTTTTATTTTAAAAGTGATAAACCGCATTACATTTTAAATAAAAAAGATAAAGTGGCTAGGGTTTTGTGGGTGAGTACCCCACCAACTTTTTAACGACATATAAACGGCGCAATACTTCGTTTACTGCTTAGGCTCAACACTTCAATGACCAACCAGGTCAATTTCAGCGTTTCGCCTTCGCGAGCCTTGTCTTGCTTGTTTTTATATCGTTAAAAATTAAAAAACCAACAAGGTTAGTTGAAATTAAAACCTTGTGCTTTTACTCGCTCGTGTACAATAAGTACATCTCCCGTCGTAAAATGCTCGTTTTTAACGCCTAACTCGTATCTATGTCGTTAAATAGTTTAATAGGCAACAAAAATTATCAAAAACAAAATTTCAAATTCACATAAATTTACTACTATAGGAGAAAATTGCTATGGCTAATAAAAAAATTTATACCGACCAAAAAATTATAGAACTTGTTAACGTTAGTAAAGAATACGACGGTTACGTTGCCGTTGAAAATACTAACCTTTACGTTAGAAAGGGTGAATTTATTACCTTTTTAGGCCCATCGGGTTGTGGTAAAACTACAACTTTACGTATGATTGCTGGTTTTGAACTTCCTACGTCGGGTACTATTTATTTAAACGGTAAAGATATTACTAATCTTCCACCTTATGAAAGACCGGTTAATACGGTTTTTCAACGCTATGCACTTTTCCCACATCTTAACGTGTATGAAAACATTGCTTACGGTTTAAAACTTAAACGCGTAAAAGCTACTTACGTTGATAAAAAGGGTAACACCGTAGTTAAGTATGAAAAACTTACTAAAAAAGAAATAGACGAAAAGGTTAGTAAAGCCCTTAAAATAGTAGATTTAGAAGAATTTGAAAAACGTAGCGTTACTACTTTATCAGGTGGTCAACAACAACGTATTGCTATTGCGCGTGCTATCGTAAACGAACCAGAAATTTTGCTTTTAGACGAACCTTTAGGCGCGTTAGACCTTAAAATGCGTAAAGATATGCAACTTGAACTTAAAGAAATGCATAAAAAACTTGGCATTACTTTTATTTACGTTACTCACGACCAAGAAGAAGCGCTTACTATGAGTGATACTATCGTGGTTATGAAAGACGGTAAAATTCAACAAATAGGCACTCCACAAGGTATTTACAACGAACCTGCTAACTCTTTCGTTGCCGACTTTATCGGCGAAAGTAACATTTTCAGTGGTACTATGGTAGGCAAGCAAAAAGTTCGTTTTGCTGGTAAAATTTTCGACTGCGTTGACGATTTTGAAATTAACGAAAAAGTTGACGTAGTAGTTCGCCCAGAAGACGTTGAAATCGTACCGTACGGCGAAGGCAAAATTTCAGGCGTAATTTCTTCTTGTATATTCAAAGGCGTTCATTACGAAATGGCTATGATGGTAGGTAGAACTGAAGTTATTATTCAATCAACTAAAGGCTATGAAGAAGGCGAAAAGGTTAGTGCAAACGTTGCGCCTAACAATATTCACATAATGCATAAAGAATTCGTTTCAAACGTATACGACGGCTATATTACTAAAAATAACAAAGTTTGGTTTGCCGACGGTGAGTTTGATTGTGACGTTACTACGCTTTATCCTGGTTCTTTCCTTGATGAAGAAGGTTACCTTATTACAGCAGAAGGCGAAAAACTTGACTTAACTGACGTTGACGTTAAAGTTGAAGTAGGTCTTAAAGATATTGAAATCATTGATAACGACGTTGACGGTGACGCTTGTGGTTCTATTATATCTATCGTATATAAAGGCGACCACTACCAAGTTATTATTCGTACCGACGAAGAGGAAGAAGACTTTGTTGTCGACACTGAATACGTTTGGAACGACGGCGACCGTGTAAGCGTTAAAATTCCTAAAGAAAAAATTATTCTTAAACTTAAAACGGAGGTTCAAAAATAATGAAGGCCCTTCGTTTTTCAAGAAAACATTTGGGTATACCTTACGCAATATTTTTATTGTTGTTCGTAGTATTTCCACTTGTTTTAATTATTGTTTACGCGTTTACGAAAGTAGACCCTAACGGCGTTTTAGAACTTGCCGGGGTTAAAGTTTCGTTTACTTTTGATAATTTTATTGAGTTTTTTAGTAAAGAAAGTAATATTCGCGTACTTTTTATCAGTTTTGGTTTAGCACTTTTAACAACGGTTATATGTTTAATAATTGCATATCCGTTAGCGTCAATTTTAGCAAAAAGTAAACTTAATAAAAACGGCGTACTTTTACTTTTGTTTATTTTACCTATGTGGATAAACTTCGTTTTACGTACGGCTGCTATGAAAGAATTGCTTTTTGCAATAGGTATGTATAATAGCAACAAGTTAAGTTTCGTAAATACCGTTATAGGTATGGTGTACGACTATTTACCTTTCGTTATTATGCCACTTTATACCGTAATGATTAAACTTGATAAAAGTTTACTTGAAGCAAGCGCCGATTTAGGTGGCGCGCCTATAAATACCTTTTTTAGAATAAAATTACCACTTACTATGCCGGGTATTGTAAGCGCAGTAACTATGGTATTGCTTCCTACAACCACAAGTTACGTAGTGTCTGACACGTTAGGTAACGGTAACGTAACTATTATAGGTAAGGTTATAGAATCGCAATTTTCAACTATGTTCGACTGGCACGCTGGTTCGGCAATAGCAATGGTATTATTAGTTTTAATTTTTATAACTATGTTCTTTACCAACAAGTTTGCAGACGACGACACACAACCAAGAGGTAGCGGATTATGGTAAAAAAGATACTTTCAAACGGTTATTTGTTTTTAATATTAATGATGCTATACGCTCCCGTATTATTGCTTGTGGTGTACAGTTTTAATATGTCGCGAGAAATAGGTATTTGGTCAGACGAATGGGGTTTTTCGTTATACGTTGAACTTTTTCAAAACCAAGATATTATGGCTACGGTTGTAAATACCTTTGTTTTAGCATTTGTTTCGGCAACTATTTCATCTATTTTAGGTACTTTAGGTGCAATAGGTATGTACTATTCTAAACACCGTACTGAAAAAATATTAAACGGTGTAACGCAAATTCCTATTATTAACGCTGAAATAGTAACGGCAATTTCAATAGCGCTTGTATGTACTATGCTTGCTTTTGGTAGAAGTTACGTTTCACTTTTAATAGGGCACGTAGTGCTTACTTTCCCGTTCGTAGTTTTATCGGTTATGCCTAAACTTAAGCAAATGGATAATAACTTATACGAAGCGGCGCTTGACCTTGGCGCAACTCCAACAAAGGCGCTTTTCACGGTAATTTTACCTGAAATTTTACCAGGCGTTATTTCTGGCTTTTTACTTGCTATTAACTTATCGCTTGACGACTATATTATTAGCACCTTTACAAAACCGTCTACTTTTGATACTATTTCTACTTACGTTTTCGACGCGTATGCTAAAGGTGGTAAAAGTTCTTCTGTTCCTGCTTTAAGGGCGCTTTCAACAATAATTTTCATAGCAATGATTTTATTCGTTGTAGTTAGATACCTTATTTCTAGCAAGATGGAAAAGAAAAAGGAGGGCAAGTAATGAAAAGAGTTTGTTCGCTTATTTTAGCATTATTAATGCTAATTTGCCCCCTTACTTTAACGGCTTGCTCACCAGTTGATAACGACGTTATCTATCTTAACGTATATAACTGGGAAGATTATATTGCGCAAGACGACGAAGCCGACCTTATTAAAGAGTTTGAAGACTATTATTTTGAAACGTACGGCAAAAAGGTAAAAGTTAACTATTCTACCTTTGGTACTAACGAAAATATGTATAACGAACTTCAACTTTCTAAGGTGAAAACTGATAGCGGTGAATACGACTACGGCTACGACCTTGTTTGTCCGTCTGACTATATGATTCAAAAAATGATATACGAAGATATGGTTGAACCGTTAGATTATACTATCGCCGAAGGGAAAGAAGGTAGTTTATACAACTACGAAAAATACGTATCACGCTTTATTTACAATCTTTTTGAAAATCAATGGGATATCGACGGTAAAGAAATAAACTGGAACGAATATTCTATTCCTTATATGTTTGGCACTATGGGTTTCGTTTACAACCCAGACCGATTAGCCGAAAGTGGCAACTACGTTGAAGGTGATGAAAGTCACTGGGATTTTCCTTGGCAAACATATTCTAAAAACTTAGGTACTATCAAAGATAGTATTCGTGATACTTACGCTTTAGCAATGGGTAAAGTTTACGGCAACGAACTTAAAAGCCTTAGGGCAAGTTATGAAGGTGGCGAAATTGACGTTAACGAATACCAACGCAGATTAGTTGAAACGTTTAACCGTGTTGACGAAGAAACGGTTGAAAAGGTTACTAACGAACTTATCGACCTTAAATATAACGTTTACGGTTTTGAGGTTGATAGTGGTAAGCGTGATATGGCGTCAAGTAAAATAGCCATCAACTTTGCATGGAGTGGTGATGCCGTTTACACTATGGATATTGCTGACGAGGCAGGCACCACTTTATATTACGCCGTTCCTGAAGAAGGTAGTAACATTTGGTTTGACGGTTGGGTTATGCCTAAGGGCGCTAATAAAACTGTGGCTCAAGAGTTTATGAACTTCTTGGCATGTCCTGAAAACGCTATTAAAAATATGAACTTTATCGGCTATACACCTACGGTGGCAGGCGAAGAAATGTTTGCTAACTGCGTTGACTGGTACGGCACTTACGTATTGCTTGAATGTGATGAAGAAACTGAAGATGCTGTTATGTTAAACGGCAAGTATTATATCGACGCGTATTTTGGCGATTTAATTGACGAAAACGGCGATATTATTGAGCCTAACCCAACGTTTACGCGTAATGCAGACGGTACTTATAATATTTTGTATCCTGAATATAACGAAAAGGGCAAAATTATTAAGTCGTATAGCGAAGAAAACGTTGAAATGATGCTTTATGACGTGTCTATAGTATTAAATACCATAGAAGATTATGAAAACGGCAACGTTTACGCTGTTTGGACGGAAAGTGAAAACGCTAACCGTCAGTTATTTACACAATATCCAAGTGAAGACGTTGTTAACCGTTGCGCTATTATGAGACACTTAAGCGATAGCGATATGAAAATGCTTAACGATATGTGGGACGAAGTTAAAGTTTCGGCTATTCCTACTTGGCTTATGTGGCTTATTATAGGCGTAATATTAGCAATAATAATTATCGTTCCGTTATTTACGTATCTTAACAAAAAAGGCGTACGTTTTAATTTGAAAATTAAAAATAAAAATTTAACGCTTGTAAAACGCGAAATTATAAAGTAAAAAAGAACCTTGTTTTTTACAAGGTTTCTTTATGCACTTTTTTAAAAAAATGGCAAAATTTTTAATAATTTAGGCTAAAATTTATATAGTGGTGTATAATTACCAAGTAATTAAGGAGAAATTATGGTAAAAGTAGATATTATTTCAGGGTTTTTAGGCGCAGGCAAAACTACGCTTATTCAAAAACTTTTTAAAACTAAAATTGCAAATGAAAAGGTTGCTTTAATAGAAAACGAGTTTGGCGAGATAGGTGTAGACGGTGCATTTTTAAAAAACTCAGGCATCGAAATTAAAGAAATAAATTCAGGCTGTATCTGTTGCTCGCTTGTAGGTAATTTTGAAGACGCTTTACGTGAACTTATAGATACTTATAGACCTGATAGAATTATTATTGAACCGTCTGGAGTTGGTAAACTT
Organism: Clostridia bacterium; assembly: GCA_017628935.1. Classification (GTDB taxonomy): domain Bacteria; phylum Bacillota; class Clostridia; order Christensenellales; family Borkfalkiaceae; genus HGM11412. The sequence continues at coordinate 8,075 of JAGBYC010000104.1, forward strand.
TCAGACATAATTTCGGCTATAAAAAACAGTGGTTTAAACCTTAAACTTAACGTAATTTGTACGGTGGTTGACGGTGGAAAATGTAAAATGTATCTTAACAATTTTGGCGAGTTTTATATCGACCAAATTCGCGAAGCGAATACAATTTTACTTTCTAAAACTGATAAAATTAGCGAACAAAAGGTTATTGAAGCGTGTGAACTTATTAAAACTTACAATCCAACGGTAACTATTATTACAACGCCTATTTTTGAACTTGACGGTGAGTTTTTGCTTGAAAATTTAGAAGAAACCGTATCGCTTGTAGACCTTTTAATTGAACAAGTTAAAAACAATCCTCGTTCTACTTTAGGGCTTGCAACAGGAAGTAGCCCAATTGGTACGTACCAAAAAATTATTGAAGCATATAATAATAAAGAAGTAAGCTTCAAAGATGTAACAACTTATAACTTAGATGAATATTGTGGTATTGATATTGAACATCCACAAAGTTACTATCGTTTTATGCATGATAATTTATTTGATCATGTTGATGTTAAAGAACAAAATGTTCATATTCCAAGTGCTAGAGGAACAAAAAGTGAAATTCAAGCACAATGTAATGCATATAATGAAGCATTAAAAAAAGCATCAATTGACATTCAATTATTAGGTATTGGTGGAAATGGTCATATTGGATTTAATGAACCTGGTACATCATTTGAACAAGAAACTTTCGTGGTAACATTAGCAGAAAGAACAAGAGAAGATAACAAACGTTTCTTTAATAGTATTGATGAAGTTCCTACTCATGCGGTAACAATGGGAATTAAAAATATCATGCAAGCTAAATCTATTTTAATGTTAATCAGTGGAAAAGGAAAAGCTGAAACAGTTGTTAAATTATTAAGCGGAGAAGTTACTACTGACTTCCCTGCAAGTATTCTTTATCGTCATGAAGATGTTACAATCGTTGTTGATGAAGATGCTTATTCTGCAATGACTAAAAAATAGGTAAAAAAAGGAAAATTTCGCGTGTTATATTATTAGAAAAAAGTGTTTAAAATCAAGGGTAATTAATAAAGAATATTCTAAA
>JAGBYC010000105.1 GCA_017628935.1 Clostridia bacterium
AACATGTCGTATGCTTGCGCAGAACAAATTTCATATTCACCGTTAGGTTCTAAAACTTTTTTAAGTTCGTTACCATCGTAAGCAAGCGTACCAGTTAAAATACCTACGTCACGCGCTAATGTTTGTGGCGAGCAAGATACGTAAACTATTTTATCAGGTTTAGCACTTAATACGGCTTGTAAAACGTTATAATCGCAACCTTTACGTGGTGGGTCTAACACAACGGCAACCTTATCGTTACCATTTTTAACTTCGTTAATAACGCGTGGAAGTTCAACTTCACAAGGAGCGCAAATATTAACCATTTTATTTGTTAAACCGTTTGCTTTTGCTAAATTATTAGCACTTTCAACTGCTTCGGCAACAATTTCAATACCTATTGCCTTTTTAGCGTTTTTAGCAAAAAGCGCCGTCATAAGCCCTGCGCCACTGTAAGCGTCGATTACAACGGTATTAGCGTCTAACTCTAACGCTTTAACAACGTCAGAATAAAGCCTTGATTTAACCCCGTCGTTAACTTGCATAAACGATTGAGCACCAATAGAGTATTTAATACCAAACTCTTCGGTATTAACTTTGTCAGCGCCGTATAAAAGTGTAAATTTATCGCCTAAAATTACGTTATTATCGCTTGTGTTTTCATTTACGTAGAAAGAAAACTTCATAAACTTTTGACCTAACAACTCAATAAGTTTATCAGCGTAAGGAAGTTCAGTACCGTTAATTACCGTGCAAATTATAAGCGATTTATCAACGCTACGCACTACAACGTGGCGTAATAAACCTTGTTTAGTTTCGTCGTTATAACAAGAAACGTTGTATTTTGAAATAAATTCGTTAAAAACTTCAATAATTTTTGTAGACCACTCTTTTTGAATAGCGCACTCTGTTATAGGAACTAATCTATGAGAGTTTTCAGCAAAAAAACCTAAGAAGTTACCGTCTTTAGTGTTTCTAATAGGCAATTGAAGTTTGTTGCGATACGCATACTCTAAGTCGCTTTTAACGGCGTTTTTAGGGTTGATAGTTATGCCGGCAATTTTTCTAAAACAATCTTTAACAGTTTGAGTTTTAGCCTTTAATTGTTCTTTATATTTTAAGTGTTGTAATGCGCAACCACCACATTTTCTAAAATATTTACATTGTGGGCGCACGCGTTCGTCGGCAGGAGTTAAAACTTCAATAAGTTTACAAAACGCTATGTAACCTTCTTTAGTTTTTGAAACTTTAAGCACCTTAAAGGTAACCTTTTCACCAACTAAAGCAAATGGCACGAAACATACCGTATCGTTAATTTTAACTATTCCTTCGTAATTACAACCCAGCGCGGTTACAACCCCGATAACCTCGTCGTTCTTTTTCATATCTTCCCCTATAATTTTAACCTTTTAATAAGTACGTTGGTTAAAGTTTGGAACCTTTTAATTAAATAATCGTAAATAAAAAATGCTACACCGCCACCAAAAATTATTACGAAAACAATTATATCTTCGATATAACTTGGTAAGTCGGTAAATAAAGTGAACGCGTAGTACGATAAAAACAACGCGCCTATAAACCATAAACATTTTAACGCTGAAAGCACGTAAACGTTCCAGTTTTTATCTTTTTCAAGATAGTTAACGATAGGATGAACGCCAAAGAATACCGTATAAAGTATTACTACGGCGAACTTACCCGTTCCCATTGTTATAAGCAACGTTAATATAACCGTACAAACGTACGAAAATATTGCCGTTTTTAAACTTTTTTTCGCTAACGGTAACATAATAACTAAACTTGACGTAAATAAGCACGATAAGTCTAATACGTCAATATACGCGCCTACTGATAATAAAATTACCGAAAGCGCGCACGTTATTGCCGAAAGCGATATTACTTTTGACGGTTTCATTTTAATGACAGTTACAGCAACAGTTTAAAAGCATGTTGCAAGCAGCCATTTGACAGCACCATTCCATACAGCTACCACCACCAAGTTGTTGTTCTTCACTGAAAGGATTTGTAGAAGTTGTTGCACCAGTAGTGCCGTAGGTTGAGCCTGAGGTGTACGCATTTGCGTTTGCTCTGTTAACGGCTTCGTTCATTTTAGCAAGCGCTTCAGCATACTTTGCTACGTTTGGCTCCATAGAAACGGCTATTTCAAGTTGTTTTTTACTTTCGTTAAGCCAGTTCTTTTTATAAAATACTACCGATTGAAGATAATGCCATTCAGCGTTTCTTTCATCAAACGCATCAAGTTTTTGTTGAGCAGATGTAACGTCGCCTTTTTTAAGTGCAGTTTCAACTTCTAAAAATAACGCGCCAGTACTTTCAGTAGTAAATTGTTGAACACGGCTATCCATAATAGCGTCGTAAGCAACTTTAATTTCAGTAAGTTTTTTTGCAGCGTTGTTACCTACTTCGCCTTCTTCAAAGCGTTCTGCTTTATATTTTTCAGTTAAAGTTTCATACGCTAATTTAACTTCTTCATCAGTAGCTTTTTCAGTAAGATTTAAAATTTTATAATACTTTTCTAACATTTTACTTTCCTTTAGATTTTTTCATTATAACCGACTTTGTTACTTCAGGTATTCCCCTTGAAATAACGTTTTTAACAAGGTCGGTATTATAATAAGTTTTAATCTGACTATAGTATTCTGCAATTTTTTAGAAAATACCGTTAAACACGAAAGAAATTTCTTCACCTTTGTTTTTAATAAGGTTTTCAAACGACGTTTCTTTATAAGCGTTAAAAAATACGTTAAAATTGACTTTTTTTACGTCTTGATCATAGTCGTCAAGTGCGTCAATTAAATAAATCCACTTACCTATTGAGTAAAAAAGCCCGTCGGTATACTCTGTTGACTTATCTTTTAACACTTGGCGCGACGCGTTAACTAATATATTTGCCGTACTGTCGGCAACCATATCAATACTATCGCTATTAGCACGCTCTAACGCTAATAAATTAGCAGTTTGAGTTTTAACAATATTATCAAACTCTGGCATACGTTTTTTAGCCTTTTTATATGCGTTTAAAAATATTTTGCTTTTAAGCGCACCCTTTTTTTCATCAACGGTGTCGTCTAAAAGTTTATAATAGGCTAAAATTACGTTCACGTCGGCAAGCATTAACGAAATTTCGTCTGGCTCTGCAACGGGAGTTTTTCTAATAACGTGCGTTATACAATGTTCTTTATTGATTTTAACGTCTACACCTAAAATATTATGGCATATTGCCGACATAAAGGCAACGTCGTAAGTTAAGGTGAATCGTGCAATTTGCCCTGCATTTTTACCTATACTTTTACAAACACCACAATAAAGGGCTTGGTATAAAACGTCATCTTTCATATAAAGATACGGTTTATCGGGTTTTAAATATCCAAACATATTACTCCGCGCGGTATAAACCTACCTTTCTATATACCTTAGAAAGTGTTTTTCTTGCAATTCTTGACGCTTTTTCAGCACCGTCAATCATAACCTTATTAAGATAGTCTTTATTCTTCATAAGTTCTAAGCGTTTTTCAGTTATAGGTTTAAGTCCTTCAGCAACGGCTTCGCCAACCTTAATTTTAAAGTCGCCATAACCTTTACCTTCAAACTGTCTAACGGCTTCGTCGATAGAAACGCCTGCAAACACTGAATATATTGTTAAAAGGTTTGAAATGCCCGCTTTATTTTCAGGGTCGAAATAAATTTTAGTGTCGCTATCAGTAACGGCGCGTTTGAATTTACGAATAATAGTATCAGTATCGTCGTAAAGAGAAATAAACGCATTTAAGTTTTCGTCAGACTTGCTCATTTTTTTAGTAGGGTCTGCAAGCGACATAATTTTTGCGCCGTATTTAGGAATAATACCTTCAGGCACTATAAAAGTATCACTATAACGCGAATTGAACCTAATTGCTAAGTCACGCGTGAGTTCAATGTGTTGTTTTTGGTCTGCCCCAACGGGAACAACTGACGTGCCGTATAATAAAATATCTGACGCCATTAAAACCGGATAATCCATAAGACCCATATTTACGTTATCAGCGTGTGAGCGTGATTTATCTTTAAACTGAGTCATACGGTTAAGTTCGCCTGGGTACGTAATAGTGTTTAAAACCCAAGTAAGTTCAGCGTGTTCGTGAACGTGTGATTGAACGAACATAATGCACTTTTCAGGGTCAATACCACAAGCAATATATAATGCAAGCAAGCCTAAAGTTGCTTGGCGAAGTTCTGCTGGGTTTTGGCGTACCGTTAAACAGTGAAGGTCGGCAATTGAATAAATGCAATTATAATCGTCTTGCAATTTAACGAAATTATTTATTGCACCTACGTAGTTACCTATGGTTGGAACGCCACTTGGTTGAACTGCGCTAAATAAGGTTTTTTTATCTAACATATAAAAATACTCCTTATAAACTAATTATCTTATGATATTTTATCATAATAGATAATTAAAATCAAACTTTATTAACCACTTTTTACGTAAATTCATACAATTTACATAAATTTTAATAAATTATCAATAGTAATAGGCAATTTTAAATTATTATAATTTAAAAAATTAGCCTTATTTACGGTAGTTGGCATATCGATAGCCGTTTCTTCATATAAAATTTGACATGCCTTATTTTCGTTAGCAATTTTTTTACCAGTAATAATTTCAACTAAGTTAACCGAATCGTAATAAGGCGAAAAATAAGCAAAACTAAGCGTAAAGTTTTCACCGTTATCTTCGTTATAAAACTCTGATGCAAGAATACTTTTTGCGCTTAAACTATCTAAAATATAGTCGTAATCGTAAAAAAAGTTATATAAACAGTCGGCTACGTCGGTAGCATCTAAATTATATGTAAAAATGCCGTTTTTTATATCATTTTTTAAAGTGGTTGAGCCGATAATTACTGCATTTATAGGAACGCCTATTTTCATAGCGATATACGTAGACAACACAAAAAGCCCGTCCGTATCACTAATTGCAACGTTAATTTTATCGCCATAGTTAATTAAATTTAACTCAATCAAGTCAACGTACGACGATAATATAAGCGCTATTATTGAAGAAATTTTTAAAAGCGAATTATTGCCACTTATAACGTAGTCAAGATAATTAGCGTTTTCGCCGTCAAAAAGTTCTACAACGGCAAAATTTTCACTAATAGGCATAATAGACGCTGGGTATTCTACGCCCTTTAACGCATTAAAATCAGTTAAACTAACGGTTGTATCTGCTAATAAACTGCAAACGGCGTTAACACGCTCGAAATAACTAAGCGACGTAAACGAATTTATAAAATTACTGCTAATATATTTAAAATCGGCAGGTATCTGCAACCCGCCGACTTCAATATTTTCATTAAAAACTTTGATATTATTCATTATTTTGCATAGCGACGTAAGTAAGAAGGTAATTCTTCTTTAGTTGCGCTAATAGACACAACAAACTTAAGGTCTTTATATTCTTTTTGAAGAGTTTTAATTGCTTTGAAAGCCTTTTGGCCACCACGAAGTTTTTCACCGATAATTCTTCTAAAACCATCGATAAAAATATATTCAATATCACTATTACCTGCAAGTAATCCGTTAATAAAACCAGCAAACGCTTGGTAATTATCTACGCCGTAATCTTCAGTGTAAATGCATCTTACGTTTAAGTTAATGCTAACCGTACTAATGCGCTTATCAGTAATGAATACAACGTTACCTTTTGCTACGTCTGCAACTTGATTGACTTCATCAATCATAATTTTGGTTTTACCGAATCCTT
>JAGBYC010000010.1 GCA_017628935.1 Clostridia bacterium
AGTAATATGCAACCATCTTTGCAAAATGGACGTTTTCGTTGTAGGTGCGTTATATCCTAACACAACGTACTTTTTATCAAAAATTGAATGGTGGGATAACAAATTTTTCGGTTCTATAATAGGTAAGCTTGGTGCGATACCGTTAGATAGAGATAAACCGGCTATTTCAAGTATTAAAACTGCGCTTTCTGTGTTAAAAGACAATAAGCGTTTAGCAATTTTTCCTGAAGGTAGACGTAACTTTGATACTAACGACTTGCAAGAAGTTAAACAAGGCACTGCTATGTTTGCTGTAAAAGGCAAAGCGCCTATTACTCCTATTATTATTTTTGATAGACTTAAAGCGTTTAAACGCAACTATGCTATCGTTGGCGATTCGTTTGATTTTTCTGAATTTTATGGTGAAAAATTCAATGAAGAAGTTTCATATAAATGCACTCATATCATTGCAGACAAAATGAAACAACTTCAAGATGAACTTACCGTTCTTGTTGAACAAGATAAGGCTAAAAAAAGCAAAAAAAAGAGTAAATAATGTCAGTAATTATTGCTAAAAACAGTGGTTTTTGCATGGGTGTTAAACGTGCAGTAGATACCGCTAATAAAATTTACGGTGAAAACGTATATATATTAGGTGAAATTATTCATAACGACTCAGTTTTAAGTGAAATTGCTAAAAAAGGCACTAAAACGGTTGATTTTGATTATGAAGTACCTGAAAATTCTACTTGTATAATACGCTCACACGGGGTAGGTAAAAAGGTAATTGAAAATTTAACTAACAAAAACGTTAAAATTATTGATTGCACTTGTCCGTTTGTGGTTAAAATTCATAATATAGTAGAAAAATACTACAATTTAGGCTATTTAATAGTAATTATAGGCAAGCACGACCATCCAGAAGTGTTAGGAATTAACGGTTGGTGTAACGATAGCGCCGTTATTATTGACGGGTTAAACGTTCCTGAAAGCGTATTAAACGCTGAAAAAATTTGCGTTGTATCTCAAACGACGTATTCGGTTAATAAATTTAACGAAATTTTAAAAAAAATCAAGGAAAATAGCCTTAAAACAGTTGAAGTTTTTGAAACAATTTGCTATACTACAATGGAGCGACAAAACGAAGCGTTATCGCTATCAAAACGTTGCGACGCTATGGTTGTTATAGGTGGAAAATCAAGTTCCAACACAGCAAAACTTTATGAAATTTGCAGTGCAAATTGCAAAAACACATTTTTCGTATCGTCGCCTAAAGGGCTCGATTATAAATTATTAAAACGCTATAAAAGCGTAGGGGTTGTAAGCGGTGCTTCCACGCCGTTAGAACAATCTATGGAGGTTTACTTAACTATGGAAGAAAAAGAAATAAATTCAATGGAAGAAGCTGTTGCTTTGCTCGATGAAAAGCAAAATCTTAAAAAAGGACAAAAGATAAGCGTTGTAATTTCTCAAGCAAGCGAAGAAGGCTTAAAAGTTTATTTCGACGGTAAAAAAGATATCGACATCTCTAAAGATGAATTAGATACAGATAATTACGATAAAGCTAACTACAAACTCGGTGACGAAATCGAAGTAGTTGTTATCGCTACAAAACCTAAAGTAGTTCTTTCTCAAAAACAAATTGCTTTAATTAAAGCAGAAGAAGCATTAGTTGCTGAACTTAACGAAGGTAAAGTGTTCGACGTTAACGTAACTGCTTTCAATAAAGGTGGTTTAACTGGTAAATACAATAACTTCAACGTTTTCGTTCCTGCTGGCGAAATCAAAATCGGTTACGTTAAAGATTTAGATAAATACGTTGGCAAAACTTTAAAAGTTAAAGCATTAAAAATTGAATACAATGCAAGAAAGAAAGAAATCGTTGCATCACACAAAGTTATCGTTGTTGCTGAAAAAGAAGCACGCGAAGCTGAAAAACTTGCTAAAGAAGAAGCTTTCTTTGCATCTATCAATGAAAACGACGTTGTTACTGGTACTGTTGCAAGATTTGCTCCATTTGGTGCTTTCGTTGTAGTTAACGGTTTCGACTGCTTAGCACACATTTCTGATATTAGTTGGGTTGGCGTTAAAAACGCAGGCGACGTTCTTGAAATTGGTAAATCATACGACTTTGTTGTATTAAAAATTGATAAAGAAGCTAAAAAAGTTTCTATCGGTTACAAACAACTTCAACCAAAACCTTGGGAAACTGTTACTGAAAAATATAACGTTGGCGACGTTGTTAACGGTAAAGTAGTTCGTATCGTTTCTTTCGGTGCTTTCGTAGAAGTTGAAAAAGGTATTGACGGTTTAGTTCACGTTTCTCAAATTTCTCACGAATACCTTGAAAACCCAGCATCAGTATTAAAAGTTGGTCAAGAAGTTACTGCAAAAATTCTTGCTATCGATACTGAAAAAGAAAAAATGACTCTTTCTATTAAAGAACTTATCGAAGCACCAGTTAAAGAAGTAAAGGTTGAAGCTGAAGATAAACCTAAAAAAGAAAGAAAATCTAAAAAAGCAGAAGACCCTGAAAATATGCGTGGTTGGACTGAAACTGCTGACAACGGCATTTCAATTGCTGAACTTTTAAATAAATAATTTTAAAAAGCAAATTCGTTTGAATTTGCTTTTTTTATTCCTTCCACCAGTCGTTTACGATTGTTTTGTTTATTTTTATTGACGGGGTAACGTAGGGTTTTCCTAATATTTTATTGCCGTTATTATTAAAAACTGGCGTAATTTCGTAATAATATATGCCGTTATTTAACTTTTCGTCGAAAAAACTAAAAGTTGTGGCGTTAAAAGTTGTTTTATTTTTGTTACAACATCTATTTATAATAAATTCATTAGCGTTTTCACTTTCTAAATTTATACTTACATTATTATTACTTACCTTAATTACTGCGTTTTTAATTTTAGGCGTAATTTCACTGTTTTTATATTTTGTAGGCTCTGTTCCTTTAACGTAATAAAAGTTTACGCCGTTTTCATTGTCTATTAACTCTGTTTGATTATTTAATAGTTCATTTTCGTTAATATTAACACTAACTATTCCACTTGGTAATTCGATTTGAGTGGGATAGTTATTTTTATATAAATAATCAAGGGTGTATTTTGTGTAAACAGCAGGGTAAGTGCCTCCAGTAATAGCGTTATCCATAAGTGAGTTGTCGTAATTTCCAAGCCATACTGCAACGGTATGCTCACTTGTGTAGCAAATTGTATACGCGTCTAAATTGCCGTTTTCATTACCGTTTGTACCCGTTTTAGCGTATATTTTATAGTTTTTATCGTAAAGTTTTTTGCTTGTACCGTTTAAAACGCTATCGTTTAGCGTGTCACTAATTATATATGCCGTTTCATCACTAAAAACTTTATTAAAATTTAAATTTCTTTCATAAATAGGCGTATTATTAATTGAAACTTTATTTATAAAACTACTTTCTAAATAGTTGCCGTTATTTGCAAAAACAGTGTACGTGTCGGCTAATTTTTTTAAAGTAACGCCTGTATTAGTTGCACCAAGCGCTACGGCTAAATTATCTCCGTTAACTTGAACGTTTAGTTTATTAGCGTATTCGTTTGCAATTTCAAAGCCGTAGTTAGATAGTAATTTTACGCTGGGAACGTTTAAACTTTTAGATATTGCAGTTTTTGTGGTTACTGCACCGTAATATTTATTTGCATAATTTTTAGGAGTGTAACCGTTAAAGTTTGTTTCTTCATCAATAATAACGGTGCTTTCAGTAATGAGTTTTTCGTTTATTAGTGGAGCGTATACATACCAGGGTTTTATGCAAGATGCAGGGCTACGTTCTATATTAGAATTTTCGCCAAAATATGCGATAATACCGTTATTTTTATTATTTTTTACAATTTGTTGACGGCTGTATTTATAGTTGGTATTTGCATTTAAATTATATACGTAATTTTGTAGGCTTAAATCTAAATAGGTGTAAATTTTTACCGTTCCACTAACGTACGGGTTAACTAATACTTTACTATTAAATTCGTTTAAAGTTGCCTTTACGTATGGGTAAATATAATTATTATTTTTACTTTCAACTAATTTAATTTCTTCTTTTAAAGTAGCATTATATAAAGGCTTATCAATATATTCGTTATCATACATTGTTTTTAAAACGGTGTTTTTTCTTTTAAAAGCGTTTTCGTAACTTTGAATAGGCG
>JAGBYC010000106.1 GCA_017628935.1 Clostridia bacterium
AGGTATTAATTCCAGCCTTCCCAGGAACAAACTGTGAATTTGATAGTGCTAAAGCAATGCGTGACGCTGGTGCTGACCCTGAAATTATCGTTATTAACAACTTAAACGCAAGTGGTATTCAACGTAGCGTTGAAGAATTTGCTACTAAACTTAAAACGGCTCAAATGGTATTTATTCCAGGTGGCTTTAGTGGTGGTGACGAACCAGACGGTAGTGGTAAATTTATAACTGCTTTCTTTAGAAACGAAGCCGTTAAAGAAGGCGTTACCGAACTTTTAGAAAAACGTGACGGTTTAATGTGTGGTATTTGTAACGGTTTCCAAGCACTTATTAAACTTGGTTTAGTTCCTTACGGTAAAATTATTGATACCGACGAAACTTGCCCAACCCTTACTTTCAACACAATTGCGCGTCACCAGTCTAAAATCGTAAGAACGCGCGTTGCATCAAACAAATCACCTTGGCTTAGTTTAACTAACGTAGGCGACGTTTATAACGTTCCTATCTCTCACGGCGAAGGTAGATTTATCGCTGACGAAGGCCTTATTAAAAAGTTAGCTGAAAACGGTCAAATTGCTACTCAATACGTTGACTTTGACAACAACGCTACAAGCGACGTTCAATTCAACCCTAACGACTCTATGTACGCTATCGAAGGTATTACTTCGCCAGACGGTAGAGTATTTGGTAAAATGGGTCACAGCGAACGTATCGGTTCAGGTCTTTACAAAAACGTACCAGGCAACTACGAAATTAAGATGTTTGAAGCGGCAGTTAAATACTTTAATAAATAATAAAATTGATGCGGGCAATGAGCCTGCATCTTTTATTTTTACTTAAAATATTACTAAAAACCGTATAAATATACAAAAAATGTCAAAAAGCATTGACACTTACAAAAAAATTTATTAAAATAAATTTATTATAGAGGCGCAGTTATTATGATAAGCGTAAAAAGGGCTTAGTTTTACGTGGTAAAGGAATAATTGCCGAAAAGTTTAAGTTTCCCACAGCTTACTCTTTGGGTGCGAAAATAATATTTTCGTAACTGTCACGCTTAGGCGTGGTGCGCTATTTCTTGCTAACTATCACGGCGGGTTATAGCGCCGTGATTATTTTTTTAGGAGGCCTTAAATTATGGTCGGAACATTTTGGGCGTTCGTCCCAGCAATCGTGGCAATTATACTTGCCTTAATTACCAAACAAGTATACGTTTCGTTATTTTTAGGTATTTTGGTTGGTGCTATGCTTTACGCAGGTGGCAACCCACTTCAAGCACTTGGTACTTTATATACCGTAATGAGCGAACAAATCGGTGGCAACACACCTATTATCGTATTCTTAGTAGTACTTGGTATTTTTGTAGTATTAATGCAAAAATCAGGTGGTTCTAAAGCATACGGTGAATGGGCGCAAGAAAAAATCAAAACGAAAGAAGGCGCTCTTGGTGCAACAGCAGCACTTGGTTGCTTAATTTTCGTAGACGATTATTTTAACTGTTTAACAGTTGGTTCAGTAATGCGTCCTATTACAGACAAGTTTAAAGTTTCACACTCAAAACTTGCTTATATTATCGACTCTACTGCAGCACCAGTTTGTATTATTGCCCCTATTTCATCTTGGGCGGCAGCCGTTTCTGGTTACTTAGACGGTGACGGTTTAGTATTATTTATGCAAACTATTCCGTTTAACATTTACGCGCTTTTAACTATCGTAATGGTATTCGTAATTTGCTTTACTAAACTTGATTTTGGTAAAATGAAACGTAACGAATATATTGCTGAAACTACTGGCGACCTTAACGCTGGTGAAACTGACCTTCCTACTGAAGATGCTCAAATCGTTGGTAGTTCAAAAGGTAAAGTTCGCCACCTTATTATTCCAGTTATCGTGTTAATTATATGCTGTATCGGTGGTATGATTTACTCTGGTTTCTTCTACGACTGGGGTTCTGATTTTAGTTTAGATATTGCTCAAACTAATATTTTATCCGTTATTGCAAATGAAAACGGCGCAACTAATGTTTTATTAAATAACAAAGCTGAGGTTATTGCGTCTTTAGAAGGTGCGGGTGTAGCGCTTGGTGATAGTGCTTCTGGTTTAAATTATTACTATTCAGTAGTTGATGCTAATACAATTCAAGCAGTGTTTGAAATTCC
>JAGBYC010000107.1 GCA_017628935.1 Clostridia bacterium
CATTTCTCATTCTTTGGAACAAATCAAGGTTTTCTTCAACGCTTCTGTTTCTATAAGGGCTTTCTTTACCAGGTTCAGTTAAAGTACCCCTAGTGAGCCTAATTTCTTCAGGCGTTAAATCGCAAACGTATGCTTTGCCGTCTTTAATAAGTTTAATTGCAAGTTCGTAAATTGTATCAAAAAAGTCTGACGCGTAGTGCATTTCGTACCACTTAAAGCCAAGCCATTCAATATCTTTTTTAATAGCGTCAACAAACTCTGTTTTTTCTTTAGAAGGGTTAGTATCGTCAAAGAATAAATTACAAACGCCGTCATACTTTTTAGCAGTGCCGAAGTTTAAGCATAAACTTTTAGCGTGGCCAATGTGTAAATAGCCGTTAGGTTCAGGTGGGAAACGGGTATGAACGCCGTCTACTACGCCTTTACTTAATTCATCGTTGATAATTTCTTCAATAAAATTTTTTGCTTCCATTAATTCCATTTATATCACCGTAAATAACAAATTTAATATATTTTAGCACAATTTTTTTAAATAATCAAGAATATAAAAGTATATTGCGCCCGTAAACGATAAATTTACTTGACAGAAACGTTTATTTTTAATAAAATAAATAAATATAAAAATATTATTGTGAGGTGCACAATGGAAGAAAAATCAGTTGCAACTATGGAGAAAATAGTTACACTTTGTAAGACTAGGGGCTTTATTTTCCCTGGCTCTGAAATATACGGTGGTCTTGCTAATACTTGGGACTACGGTCCACTTGGCGTTGAACTTAAAAACAACGTTAAAAAAGCGTGGTGGAAAAAATTCGTTCAAGAAAACAAATACAACGTTGGTCTTGACGCTGCCATCTTAATGAACCCACAAACTTGGGTTGCTTCAGGTCACTTAGCAGGTTTCTCTGACCCACTTATGGACTGTAAAGAATGTCACGAAAGATTTAGGGCTGATAAACTTATTGAAGATTGGGCTAAAGAAACAGGTTATACTTTAGAAAGACCAATCGACTCGTTTACTCACGCCGATATGAAGAACTTCGTTGAAGAACACAATATTCCTTGCCCAACTTGTGGTAAGCACAACTTTACTGATATTAGACAATTCAACTTAATGTTCAAAACTTTCCAAGGCGTTACTGAAGACAGCAAAAACACAGTTTACCTTCGTCCTGAAACAGCACAAGGTATCTTCACAAACTTCGTAAACGTTCAACGTTCTGCAAGAAGAAAAGTACCTTTCGGTATCGGCCAAATTGGTAAATCGTTCAGAAACGAAATCACTCCAGGTAACTTCATTTTCCGTGTACGTGAATTTGAACAAATGGAACTTGAATTCTTCTGCAAACCAGGTACTGACTTAGAATGGTTTAACTATTGGAGAAGTTTCTGCCACAAATGGCTTTTAGACATCGGCTTAAAAGATGAAAAAATTAGGCTTCGTGACCACTCGCCTGAAGAACTTTGCTTCTACTCTAAAGCAACTACTGACTTTGAATTCTTATTCCCATTCGGTTGGGGCGAACTTTGGGGTGTTGCTGATAGAACTGATTA
>JAGBYC010000108.1 GCA_017628935.1 Clostridia bacterium
GCCGTTATTATAAAAGTTAGTTTTCTAAACGGAGCGCCTAACGACGCTAACGCCACGCTTTCGTACGGCAGTGAAAGTTACCACACGGCGCTTAACTATAATCCTGTAAGCGAAAAAAGTAACGCCACCGTTTACGTAGAAAATTTACCGTCTCTACCAAGTATAAATATTGAAATTACGTCAGGCGATATATGTGAAAAAGTAACGCTTTCTTCGGTAATTTTTGATAATATCGTAACGTATAGTGAAGCGCTAAAAAGCGTTATAAATAGTGATAAAGAAAAGTCGAATAGGTTGTTTGGTGGCGGTGAAGAAAGTGCCGAAATTCACGTAAGGCTTATTAGAACTGACGGCAAAAATTATTACTACGTGGGTATAGTTGAAAAAGGTGGTAAAACGTCGGCGTATTTAGTAGACGGCGAAACTGCTACGATACTTGCTAAAAAAGATATAGGTAGATAGTTGAACATACGTAACGTATGTTAATGCGTATTAAATTTAGCCTTAAAGTTATACCTATGCTCATACGTAGCATATAAGGACAATAAAAATAGCGTGGCGTAAAAAAGCGCCACGCTTTTAAATTAAATTTTTTTGCCTGCAAGTGAAGTTAATACCGATTTATATACGTGAATAAGGTTTTCTGCTTGTTTTAAAATAGGCGTTTCGTCTTTTTTAAACACAGATTTATCGGCAATTTTATAGTCAACTGGAACTGGAGTTAACACTTTTACAACTGGTGAGGCAACTAATAAATCGTCACTATTTAAATTAAGTGATTCGTCGTTTTCACTTGAGCCTATGCAAACTATTTCAGCGCCTTTAAGAGCAACGGCCTTGTCTTTAACAATTTTAAGGTCGGTATACTGGCTGCAATATTCAATAGTTTCTTTAGTAGGGTCGCCGTTTTTTGTAGGGAAAAGGGTAACGTCTGCACCAAGTTTAATAAGCCCGTATAATAAAGAATTATCTTCCGTTTTAAAATTGCCTACAAGCGTTACTTTTAAACCACTAAACGACTGGCAAATTTCAAAAATTGTTAAAAGAGCCGAAAGGGCTTGGCAAGGAGAACAGTCGTTAGTAGCGTTAATAACTGGTAAGTTAACCGTTTTTTCAAACATTTCGGTGTCAGAAACTTTGCTTGTGCTTACCATTATTGCTGAAAGACCTACCGTTGATAAAGCTTTAACGTAATATTCGTCTGCCAAACGGTTTTCAATATCTTCGCCGTTCATTGCAGATACTACTGGAATGCCACCTAATTCTTTAACGGCAATTTCAAAAGTAATGCCCGTTTGAGGAAAGCGTGGTTTAGTAATAAGCAATACGTACTTATTTTTTAATACTGACGATTGTTCTTGCACTACGCGTTTATACTTATATTCACGCGCTAAGCAAATAAGTTCGGCAATTTCTTCGTCGTTTAAATCTTTTAACGAAAGTAAATATCTTCGATGAAATTTATATTTTAGTTGATACTTATTTAAGTCCATAAATACCCCTTAAAGTTTTTTATTATTTTACCATACAAAAACAATATTTGCAACCCTTTAAAAAGCACAAATTTACAAAAAACGGCGTGTTAAGTAGTAAAAGTTTGTGCAAGTTGTACAAAATACGAAAAAATACGCTTTATTATTTGTTAATATTGTATATTGTAAAATATTAAAAAATATGTTAAAATTGATAGGTAAAATAAAGTTAATTCCAAGGAGGAATATAAAATGGCAAGCTTATTACTTAAAGACGTATACAAAATATATCAGTCTGGCGTTGTAGCCGTTACTGACTTTACGCTTGATATTCAAGATAAAGAATTTATCGTATTCGTAGGCCCATCTGGTTGTGGTAAATCTACAACACTTCGTATGATCGCCGGTTTAGAAGAAATTTCTGACGGTGAACTTTACATTGACGGTAAACTTATGAACACCGTTCAACCTAAAGATAGAGATATTGCAATGGTTTTCCAAAACTACGCTCTTTATCCTCATATGACGGTTTATGACAATATGGCTTTCGGTCTTAAACTTCGTAAAATGCCACGTGCTGAAATTGACGCTCGCGTTAAAGAAGCAGCGCGTATCTTAGGTTTAGAAACTTACCTTCAACGTAAACCAAAAGCGTTATCAGGTGGTCAACGTCAACGTGTTGCGCTCGGCCGTGCAATCGTTCGTGAACCAAAAGTATTCCTTCTTGACGAACCACTTTCTAACTTAGACGCTAAACTTCGTTCTCAAATGCGTACTGAAATTACTAAACTTCACCACCGTTTAGCAACTACTTTCATTTACGTTACGCACGACCAAGTTGAAGCAATGACAATGGGTACTCGTATCGTTGTTATGAAAGACGGTTTCATTCAACAAGTTGACGCACCTCAAAAACTTTACGATTATCCTGCAAATATGTTCGTAGCAGGCTTCATTGGTAGCCCTCAAATGAACTTCTTTGACGCTACTTTAACTGGAACTAAATCAAAAGTATTTATTGAATTTGAAGGTCACAAAATTCCTTATCCAAAGGCAAAAGTTGACGCTATTATCAACCTTGATGAATACCTTAACACTGGTAAAGAAGTTGTATTCGGCGTTCGTCCTGAAGATTTCCATGATGAAGAATTATTCATTAAAGAAAATAAAGATTATGTTGTAAACATTTACGTTGACGTAGTTGAAAAACTTGGTGCTGAAACGTTACTTTACTGTACGTTTGGTGAAAACGAAGAAGAACTTGAAGAAGGTCAAATTAAGTCACTTGTTCAAACTAACACTCAAATGATTGCAAGAGTTGATAGCCGTTCTTCTACTAGCGCTAACTCAAATGCAACGTTAGCAATTGATATGCTTCATACTCACCTTTTCGATAAAGAAACTGAACTTTCTATCTTAGAAGGCGAAGGCACTAAAGCGTACGTTCCTGTTGTTGAAC
>JAGBYC010000109.1 GCA_017628935.1 Clostridia bacterium
AAGTATAGAATTAAAATAGGGGTAGGTTGCATAGTGGAAAATAAACCGTTTAAACTTCATAGCGCGTACAATCCAACGGGTGACCAACCCGAAGCGATAAATTCGCTTGTTGAAGGTGTTTTCGACGGGCTTAGAACTCAAGTTTTAGTAGGCGTAACTGGTAGTGGTAAAACTTTTACAATGGCTAACGTAATTGAAAAGGTTAACCGTCCTACCTTGGTAATTGCGCACAATAAAACTTTAGCAGCGCAACTTTGTAACGAGTTTAGAGAGTTTTTCCCTGAAAACTCGGTTGAATATTTTGTAAGTTATTACGATTATTATCAACCGGAATCGTACCTTCCCGCCACCGATACTTACATTGAAAAAGACTTATCTATTAACGACGAAATTGATAAACTTCGCCACAGCGCAACAAGTGCGTTAGGTGAAAGAAGTGACGTTTTAGTTGTGGCGTCGGTTAGTTGTATTTACGGTTTAGGCGCACCTGAAGAGTATTACCGCTTAGCCGTATCAATTCGCCCCGGTGCTACTATTGAGCGTGACGAACTTATGCGTAAACTCGTATCTATTCAGTATGAAAGAAAAGATATCGACTTTCAACGCAGTAGTTTTAGGGTAAGGGGTGACGTTATTGATATTTTTCCTGCGTCTAACACCGAAACGGTTATTCGCGTAGAGTTTTTTGGCGACGAAATTGACGGGGTTTATGAAGTCGACTTTGTTACGGGCGAAAAAATATCTACCTTAAAGCACGCAGTAATTTTCCCTGCAAGTCACTACGCCGTGGGTAGCGAAACTATGACTAAGGCGCTTTCTGTTATTACTGAAGATATGAATAATGAAGTAAAGTCGCTTGAAAAGTCGGGCAAACTTTTAGAGGCGCAACGCTTACGTCAACGCACTACTTACGATATTGAAATGATGAGCGAAATAGGGTATTGTAGCGGGGTAGAAAATTACAGCCGTTATTTCGACGGAAGAAACCCTGGCGAACCACCGTTTACTTTACTTGATTATTTTCCTAAAAACTTTTTACTTTTTATTGACGAAAGCCATATGACGTTGCCACAACTTCGCGCAATGTATAACGGTGATAAGTCAAGAAAAACTAACCTTGTTGATTACGGGTTTAGGTTAAAATCGGCTTTCGATAACCGTCCACTTAAGTTTGAAGAGTTTGAAGAACGTATAGGTCAAATGATATGCGTTTCGGCAACTCCTGGTGAATACGAATATAAAAACGCTGATAACGTAGCCGAACAAATTATACGTCCAACCGGGCTTTTAGACCCTACCGTTGAAGTTCGTTCTACGAAAGGGCAAATTGATAATTTAGAAGGCGAAATTTACAAAACAATTAAGTCGGGTGGTAGAATTTTAGTTACTACTCTTACCAAAAAAACGGCTGAAAGTTTAACGGCGTATCTTAAAGAACGCAAAATAAAAACGCGTTATATGCATAGCGATATCGACACGTTAGAGCGTATTGATATTATTCAAGAACTTCGCCGTGGCGATATTGACGTTTTAGTTGGTATTAACCTTCTTCGTGAGGGGTTAGATATGCCCGAAGTTAAACTGGTGGCTATACTTGACGCTGATAAAGAAGGTTTTTTGCGTAGCGATACTGCGCTTATTCAAACGATAGGTAGAACGGCAAGAAACGCCGAAGGCCACGTTATAATGTACGCCGACGTTATTACTGGTAGTATGGAGCGTGCTATTAACGAAACCGAGCGCCGTAGAAATATTCAAAACGAGTATAATAAAGCGCACGGCATTACGCCAAAAACTATTATAAAAGATATCAAAAACACCTTAGAAATTACCAAAAAGGTGGATAGAACTAAAGATATTAAACTTAGTGATATTCCTGAAGAAATTGAAAAATTAAAGGCGCTTATGAAAATTGCGTCAAACAATTTAGACTTTGAAAAGTGTATTGAATTACGTGATACTATATCAAAACTTAAAAAGAAACTAATTACTAAAAGTTAGGGAGTAAAATGCTTAAAGAAATTAAGGTTAAAGGAGCAAAACAGAATAATTTAAAAAACCTTAACGTTACTATCCCACGTGATAAATTAGTAGTTTTCACGGGGCTTTCGGGTAGTGGTAAGTCAACGCTTGCTTTTGATACTATTTTTGCCGAAGGGCAAAGAAAGTATATGGAAAGTTTATCAAGCTACGCTCGTCAATTTTTAGGGCAAATGGAAAAGCCTGACGTTGACGGAATCGAAGGCTTATCGCCTGCTATATCTATCGACCAAAAAACTACGTCAAACAACCCACGCTCTACCGTTGGTACGGTAACGGAAATTCACGACTATTTGCGTTTATTATACGCTAAAGTAGGCGTTCCGTATTGCCATATTTGTGGTAAAGAAATTTCTAAACAAACTGTTGACGGTATTGCCGATAAGGTTATGGAAATGCCTACGGGTAGCAAAATTTTACTTAAAGCGCCCGTTGTTCGTGGTAGAAAAGGTGAGTTTGAAAAACTTTTTGAAGGGTTTAAAAAAAGTGGTTATGCGCGTGTTTCGGTTGACGGCGTAGTGTACGACCTTTTTGAAAAAATTAGCCTTGATAAAAACGTAAAGCATAATATTTCGGTAGTTATCGACCGTTTAGTTATTAAAGACGGTATTCAAAAACGCTTAACCGACGGCATTGAAACGGCAGTTAAACTTGCCGACGGTTTAGTGGTTGTAGAATGCGACGGGGTTGAAGAATTATATTCAACAAAATACGCTTGTCCAGACTGCAACGTATCCGTGCCTGAAATCGAGCCAAGGTTGTTTTCGTTTAACAATCCGTTTGGCGCGTGTCCAGACTGTAAGGGGTTAG
>JAGBYC010000110.1 GCA_017628935.1 Clostridia bacterium
AATTTTTTGGTTACAATTAACCTTGTTGGTTATTGTAGGCATAAAATTTTAAAGAAACACAGCATAACGCAGTTTATAAGCCTTTAATTTTAACTAGTTCAAGAAACAACTCTGCAGTAGCAAATGCGTCTGCCAAAGCTCTATGATGGCGAAACTCAATTTTAAACTTTTCACATAAAGTGTTAAGTTTGTAGTTTTTCATACCTGGAACGCGTTCTCTAGCAAAGGTTACGGTGTCGATATATGGTAAATCAATTTTATAACCTAATTGTTTACCCGTGTTACGCAAAAACTTATAGTCGAAATCAGCGTTGTGAGCAACGAAGGTCGTGCCACAAACGAATTTGAAAAAGTCTGGATATACTTCTTCAACCGTTTTAGCGTCGTAAAGCATATCGTCAGTAATGCCGGTAAGTTCTACTATTTTATTAGTTAACGGCATAAGTGGATTGATAAGGGTGTGGAAACTACTAACAACTTCGCCGTCTTTAATTTTAACTGCACCTATTTCAATAACCTTGTCGTTATAAACGTCAAGTCCGGTACTTTCAATATCTACTACGGTAAACTCTTTACCAAGTAAGCATTGTTGAGGACCGTTATAAGTTGAAAATATATCCCCTTGCTTAATAATTTCAGCAGGTTGAGGGAAAACGTTAACGTATTTTTCAGGAATAGGTTTACTTGGCTTTTCATCAGGCGTATAGCCGTTAGGAAGCATACAAAGGTTAAAACCTTTAATTAAAAGGCTTGTTCTTTCGTTAAACGTTTCGTTAACGCCACGCATAATAATTATGCTACCTTCTTGTATCTTTTCAAGTTTTTTAATTTTGTTTTTATCAGTAGTGAAAAATCTGCCCGTAACAACGCCAGTTTTATCGTCTAAAGTAATTAAATAATACGGTCTGCCATTTTTACTTTCACGCTGTTCAACTGCTTGAACGTAACCGGCGAAAATAACTTCACCAAGCACGTCTTTAGCGTCTTCAATATAATACGCCGTATCATAGTCTTCACTATCACAAAAACGAGTTGGGCAAACTACTTTAAGCGTACGCGAATTTTTAGATGAAACGTCACTTTCATAAACGCTTTCAACTTCAAAATCGTTAGGCGTTTCGCTAACGGTTGAAACTACGCGAATATTACCACTAAAATTACTACTAAACTCACGGTTTAAAAGTTCGTCTAAACGCTCGATAGCCGACGTTCTAACTAAATAATCGGCAATATCGTTAGATACGCAAATATCGTACTTAGTAATTTTACCAGCGCATATAATTTTAACGTTTTCAGCACTAACGGTGTGAGCAACGTACTGGTTGTTTTCAGTAAAACGCTTAAATATTGCCGACTTTGCTATCGACGCGTCAACAATAGACTTTTCAATTTTAACGCTTAATTCAACGGTAGACGGCAACTCTTCTTCTAACTTTCTTTTAAGAAAGTTAACGCTATCTTCAGGTACGGCAATATCGCTTACGCACCTAATTTCAACCGTTTTGTTTTCTGCGTCAAAATACGCCTTTTTAAAACGTAAATCGCCAAGCATAGGGTCTATATTTTTAAGTTTTTCAATTAATATATCACAAACACTTTGCAATTTCGTAAATTTCCTTTATAAATTCTTCCTCAGCCTTTTCAAACGGAACGGTTTTAAAAATTTCGCCTTTTTTAAATATAACGCAAGAGTTTTTGCTACCTGCTATACCTATATCACAATCTTTTGCTTCGCCAGGACCGTTAACCACACAACCCATAACGGCTATTTTTAAGGGTTTACGTATATTTTTAGTAAGTTCTTCTACCCTTTCGGCAAGTGCGATAGAATTATATTCAGTTCTACCACAAGTTGGGCAAGAAATTACTTCGGCAAAGTTACTATCAAGCCCTACTGAACGCAATATTTTTTGCCCTGCGTAAATTTCTTTAATAGGGTCGGCAGTTAAGCTAACGCGAATAGTGTTGCCTATACCTTTAAGTAATAACGAACCTATACCAACGGCGCTTTTTACAAGCCCACTTTCATAAGTGCCTGCCTCGGTTACGCCTATATGTAACGGATAGTTAGTTTTAGCGTTTAAATATTCGTAAGTTTTTACGGTAAGTGGAACGTTACTTGCTTTTGCAGAAATAACAATATCGTTAACGCCGTATTTTTCAAGCGCGCTACCTTTCGATAAAACGCTCTCGGCAAGTGAAATTTCGCTTTTACCGTACTTAGATAAAAACTCTTTTTCAACGCTACCACTATTAGATCCTACGCGTACTGCTACGCCGTGAGCCTTAACACAGTCAGCAACCATTTTAACGTTTTCTTCTTTACCTATGTTGCCTGGGTTAATACGAATTTTATCTGCGCCGTTTTCAATAGATTTAATTGCCAAGCGATAATCGAAATGAATATCAGCAACGATAGGAATTTTAACGCTATTTTTAATTTGTTTAATTGCTAACGCGTCAACCTCGTCTTTAACGGCAACACGAATAATATCGCAACCAGCATTTTCAAGTGCGAGTATTTGGTTAGTAACCTTATCAACGTATTCAGTTTTAATATTAGCCATAGATTGAATAGCAACTTTGTTGCTACCACCTATTATAGTGCTACCTATTTTAACCGTTTTTGTCATAATCAACCTTTATTCATTTCGTATAAAATTCTTAAACCGTTAAGGGTAAGCATACGGTCAACTTTAGTAATGCACGATACTTCTTTTGCTAAAATTTCGCCCATGCCACCCGTTGCTATAACCTTAATGTTTTCTAATCCTAATTCTTCACGAATTTTTCTAACAATATTTTCAACTAAACCTGCAAAACCGAATACGATACCTGCTTGCATACACGCCTTAGTGTTTTTAGGTATTGCGCTACGTGGATGTTCAAGTTCTATCATAGGAAGTTGAGCAGTATTTTGAACTAAACTTTCAAGTGACGACTTCATGCCCGGTGCAATTACAACGCCGATAAGTTCGCCTTTACCGGTAAGCACGTCGAAAGTAGTTGCCGTACCAAAGTCGATAACAATCATAGGGTTACCGTCGCCGTACGTTTTGTAAGCCGAAACGCAGTTAGCAATAATATCAGCACCTACTTCTTTAGGGTTGTCTGCTTTAATATTAAGCCCAGTTTTAATACCAGCGCCTATCATTACTGGCGTTACTTTAAAAAAGTATTCGCACATATGTGAAATTGTATAGTTAAGCGCAGGAATTACTGATGAAATTATAATGCCAGTAATATC
>JAGBYC010000111.1 GCA_017628935.1 Clostridia bacterium
ACCGTTGACAACGGGCTTGTTACTTATAACGGTAAAACTGTTTTTACTTTATTATATATTGATAGTGGCAACGTTAAAAAGTGTGAACACGGCGTTGAATTTAGTTTTAAAGTTGACGTTAATTGCGCTAAAAAGGGCGATATAGTTAGATTATTATTAAAAACCGTGGGCGAAAAAATTAGTTTCGCTAACGGAATAGCGTCGGCAAGCGCAAATATTATGGTAACGGGCGTGGTGGTATGCCAAGTGGTTACCGACGTTCAAAAAGATTTAGACGCATTTTTATGTAAAAAGCAAGAAGTTAAAAGTTATAACGAAATTGCTTCAGTGCAAAAAACGGTGTCTATTGAAGACGAGTTTGAATTAAACTACGCCGTTAAAGACGTACTTTGCCACGACGAACGCGTTATAGTTAAAGGCGTTGAAGCAGGTATAGGCGCAATAAATATTGACGGCGAAATTGAAGTTACGGCGTACCTTAATAAACTTGATAGCGACGAAATTTCAAAAGAGCGCAAAACTATTCCGTTTAGTATTGAAATAGAGCAAAGTGACGCGTACCCGTCTTGCCTTGCTTATGCTAACGTGGTGGTTAATACTTGCTATCTTAAAGCGTTTGTTGACGAAGGTAAAAACAAGTCTGATTTTTCAATCGAAGCAAATTTAAGCGTAACGGCAGTGCTTGTTGAAAACGCTACATACAACGTGGTGCTTGACGCATACTCTACTACTAACGAAATGGTTTTAAATAAAAACGACGTTAATTTAGTTGAGTTTTTAGGCGTTGTTAATAGTGAAAACCAAATAAACGGCGATATAAATTACGAAATTACTAAAAACGATAGACTTATAGCCGTAGTTGGTGTTAAAATAGAAGGCGAAGAATACGAATATCAAAATAACGTGCTTAAAGCGTCGGGCGTTGTTTCGGCAACGGCTATATTGTATACCGAACAAGGTATTAAAGGCGTAGAATTAAGTTGCCCGTATGAAGTGGCGCTTAACGTTACCGGCAATACTTACCTTGACCCAAGCGTTTCAATAAGAAATTTTGACGTAAGGCTTACTCCAAGTGGGTTTAATTATTCTTTCACCGTAACTGCTACTTGTAAAAATTTAATGCAAAAAACGGTTAAAGTGGTTAGCGCCGTTGAAATTACTGGCGAAAAGCAAGTAAACGATTATGCTATTAGCGTATATTTTGCTGAAAATGGTGAAACGTTATGGGACTCTAGCAAAGTGCTTGGCGTTAGTGAAGAAGAATTAATGCGTTATAACGATAATTTAGTAGATACTTTTACGGGCGAAGAACGTTTAGTTGTTTTCCGTGAAGAAAAATAAAAAAGGGGTTACCAATGAAATCGGCAACGGTAAAAGCGTACGCAAAAATAAATATTACGTTGAACGTTACGGGCGTTGAAAACGGGTATCATAATTTAGATACCGTTGTAGTTACCGTTGATAAGTTTGATAAGGTAACCGTTACCAAGCGTAAAGACGATAAAATTTTGCTTAATTTAGTAGGTAAATACGCTAACTATAACTTTATTCAAGAAAATTTTAACGCCTACAAGGCGGCGCTTAAGTTTAAAGAAAAGTTTAATACGTGCGGCGTTACCGTTACCGTTGAAAGAAATATTCCTGAAGGTAGTGGTATGGGTGGCTCGTCTGCAGATATAGCAGGCACGCTTATGGCTATGCAAAAATTGTTTAACGTAACTGAAAGCGTTAAAGATATTGCCGACGCTTTGGGTAGCGATTCAGGGTATTTACTTGAAGGTGGCTTTGCAAGGCTTACTGGCCGTGGCGACGTTATTGAAAAAATTGATAGCGACTGGATGCCGTATTTCGTGGTAATTTATTCTAAAACGGGCGTTAACACTAAAGAGTGTTTTTCAAGTTTTGATACGGGCGATTATAAAGGCGTAGTTGCTGATAATAACGCTGTTGTCGACTGCATATTAAACCATAATTTACAAGGTATGCAAAACAAAACGGGCAACGCTTTAACAAGCCCTGCCGTAACCATAAATAGTGAAGTTAAAGAAAATTTAAACGAACTTTTAGCCCTTTCGCCAGTAGTTGCAGATATGACAGGTAGTGGCGCAACGGTGTTTGCTATGTACGATAGTTATGAAATGGCGTCGTGGGCGCTTTCAAAACTTACCCGTAAGTACGGCTCAAGGGTAGAATTACTTTATACGCGTAACCCTAACTACAAACCGTTTATAGAAGGCTTTTTAGAAAGGTTTAGTTTAACCTAAATAGTGCCGAACAATAGGCTAAATTATTAAATTAAAAAATTATAGTATAAATTATATAATAACCGTCAACACTTAAGTTACTACTTAAAAAGGCGGTTATTTTTTTATGAAAAATTTTTGCATAGTTTTAGTGTTTTTATCCATAATAATGGTGACGGTGGCGGTGTACCTAAATGCGCCTAAACCATCTTACGAATATCTTCGTATACACGTTCGCGCTAATTCTAATAGTGAAAAAGACCAAAGCATTAAAATGGAAATTAAAGACCTTTTAGTTGACTATTTAACGCCGTATATTGCTAAGTGTGATAACAAAAGTGAGGCAATAGTTACGTTAAACGCTCAAAAACCTAATTTAGAAAGGCTTATTGACGCGTATTTATTAAAAAATGGTTTTAACTATACGTCATGCGTGGAAATAGATAACGAAGAATTTCCTTTAAGAGTGTATGAAGGCGTAACCTTAGAAGAAGGGTTTTATGACGCCGTCATCGTCAACTTAGGTAAAGCGGAAGGGGATAACTGGTGGTGTGTTGTGTATCCACCGTTATGTTTTTACGGCGAAGAAACGGATATAAAATACAAGTCGAAACTAAAAGAAATTATAGACGCTTTTTTTAGTTAACAGTTAACCCTTTCCTTATATATAAGGAGAGATTATGAAAAAATGGCTTAAAATAACTACGCTTATTATTTTGGCAGTAGTTACTCTTTCCATAGGAACGGCGTTTACCGTAGGTGCGTATCAAGGCAATATAATGCCTAAAACTGCAATAGTTAACGCAAAAAGTAGCGCGCAAGATATAAAACTTGTTCAAAAAAAGTTGAAAAACTGGGGTTATTATAAAGGCGCTGTTGACGGTATTTTTGGCAAACAAACTAAAGCAGCCGTGCTTTTGTTTCAAAAGCGTAACGGCTTAGTTCAAGACGGTATTGTGGGTAACAAAACGCTTGCCGCTATGGGAATTTCGGTAAAAAGTTTAACAAGCAGTGGTTCAAGTTCGTCATCGTCGTCAGTAAACGGTTATAGTAGTTCTGACGTTGCGTTACTGGCAAGGCTTATTTACGCTGAGGCGCGTGGCGAAAGCTACAAAGGGCAAGTGGCTGTGGGCGCAGTAGTTTTAAATAGGGTTAGAAGTTCATCGTTTCCTAACACTATTTCGGGCGTAATTTATCAGCCGTACGCTTTTACTTGCGTAAACGACGGTCAAATTAACTATACGCCTAACCAAACGGCTTACAACGCTGCGCGTGACGCTATGAACGGTTGGGACCCGTCGTACGGTAGTTTATATTACTATAATCCTAAAATAGCAACAAGTGGTTGGATATTTACAAGGCCTACCGTGGTTACGATAGGTAATCACGTATTTGCAACTTAAAGGGGGTAATATGGAAAACGAAAACAAAAACAGCGCTATTGAAAAAACTGAAAATATAGCAAATAACAATGAAAACGGTTTGTACGGCGAAAGCCTTTTAAAAAAGCACGAAAGAGAGTTAAATGCTGAAGATAGACACGCTAAAAAACTTAAAAAGCAAGCGTTAAAAGAGCAAAAACGCACTAATAGTGCGATTAACGGCAAAAATAAGCGCAATAATAGTGGTTTTATTACGGCAATTGTGTGTTTATCGTTAGCGTCAATAATACTTGGTGGGCTGTTAGTGTATACGGTGTTTAGCCCAGTTGACGACTATATTAACTATTCTAGTCAAGAAGAAAGAAACTTTTACGAATTAGTTGGCCACGTTGATGGAATTGATACTAATTTAAGTAAAGCAATTGTGTCTAACGACAACGAACATTTGCAAACTATATTTAGCGACGTTGTCGTGCAAAGTAATATGGCTAGTGAAAATTTATCAAACTTAGCCTTGCACGACGAAGAAAAGTTTTACACTATGAAGTTTATTAACCAAGTGGGCGACTATTCTAAATATCTTCAAAACAAACTAATTTACGGTGAAGAGTTAACCGAAAAAGATTATAAAACTCTTAACGAAATATACGAAATTAACAAAGGCTTAAAGGCTGAACTTTCTTCGCTTGCAAGTGAAATTGACGAAAACTTTAACTTTTCAAGCATTTACGAAAACAAGCAAGACAACTTAGTAATTTCAAAGTTTAAAGATTTAGAAAAAGCGTCTACCGAATATCCTCATATGATTTACGACGGGGCTTTTTCAGACGGAGTTGACGGCGATTTGGCCGTTGCGCTTTTAAATGAAAAAGAAGTTACTAAACTTGAAGCAGAAGAAGTTTTCAAAAAGGCGTTTAGTTCGTACGGCATTTCTAACGTAGAACTTACTGGCGAAACTAAAGATAAGGTTATTGAAACTTATAACTTTGACGCCGACCTTGACGACGGTACTGTAATTTCAGCAACCGTTAGTAAAAAGGGTGGTAAAATTATCAACTTTAACAACTTCCGTCAAGCCGAAAATATTAAATACGCTCAAGTAGATACTTTAAAAATTGCCGAAGATTTTTTAAATTCGATAGGGCTTAAAGGTATGAAGGCTGTGTGGACTACTCAAAGCGAAAGCGTTGATACGTATAACTTTGCTTATTACGAAAAAGATATAGTGCATTATCCTGACCTTGTTAAAGTGAACGTATGCCGTGAGCGTGGTATAGTTTGTAGTATGGAAGCAAAGTC
>JAGBYC010000112.1 GCA_017628935.1 Clostridia bacterium
CTTTGACCCTAGTACGAGAGGACCGGGTTGAACGTACCTATTGTGCACCTGTTGTTGTGCCAACAGCCTAGCAGGGTAGCGAAGTACGGATGAGATAAACGCTGAAAGCATCTAAGCGTGAAACTTACCACAAGATAAGATATCCCATATCATAAGATAGTAAGACCCCTTGAAGACCACAAGGTTGATAGGTCAGGTGTGGAAGCGCAGTAATGCGTGTAGCTAACTGATACTAATAGGTCGAGCGCTTAATCTCAAAAAAAGAGATTGTCTTTTAAAAAAACCTATAATGAGCATAAAATATGCCTTAAAGTAATTAAATTACGGTTTACTGTGCAGTTGTAAATCTACGGAAATAAATTTATATATTATCTGCTACGGCAGTTATATAACCATTGCGGTGACGATAGCGTTGAGGATCCACCTGTTCCCATTCCGAACACAGAAGTTAAGCTCAATTGCGCTGAAAGTACTTGGCTGGACACGGCCCGGGAGGATAGGGAGTTGCCGCATTTCATTTTTTAAGGGCGTGACTATTCACGCCCTTTTTTCTTTAAGAAATATGAAATTTTTATAAAAATTTATCAACCAGATATAAAATGGTTGCAATAAAAAATATTATTTGGTAAACTTTTACATAGAATATTTAATTTATTATACTCATATAATAAATGTTACTTCGGTTAGGAGATATTATGTTAAAAAGGCTTTTAAAATGTGTAAAGGGATATCGTAAAGAAACTATCTTAACCCCTTTATTTATGCTTGGCGAAGTAGTTTTTGAATTACTTATTCCTTATATAATGTCAAGCAAAATTTTAAACTATTTAGCAGGGCTTGACGGCGCTAATCCTGATTTTGCGTATTTAGTTACGTGGGGATTAGTTTGCTTGCTTTTTGCTTGTATTTCATTTACTTGTGGTACTTTTTCGGGCGTAAACGCGGCTAAAGCATCGGCAGGTTTTGCAAGCAATTTGCGTAAAGACTTGTTTTACAACGTTCAAAACTTTTCGTTTGCAAGCGTAGATAAATTTTCAACTTCAAGTTTAGTAACGCGCTTAACTACTGACGTAACTAACGTTCAAAACTCGTTTATGATGATAATTCGTATAGCAGTACGTTCTCCACTTATGCTTATCGTATCGCTAATATTATCACTTGACTTATACCCAGAAGTAGGCGTAATTTACGCAATATTTATACCAGTTATTGCAGGTTCGTTAATAGGTATTATGGCGTACGTAATGCCGTTATTTAAACGCATATTTAAAAAGTACGACGCGCTTAACGAATCAGTTCAAGAAAACGTTAAAGGTATGCGCGTAGTTAAAGCGTACGTTCGTGAAGAATACGAAAAACAAAAATTCGAAGCGTCTGCAGAAGACGTTAAATCAAACTTCGTTAAAGCCGAAAAGGTGCTTGCTTTCAATAACCCTATTATGATGGGCTGTATGTACGGCACAATGCTTGCAATAATTATTATTTGTGGGAAAGCAGGTATTTTTGGTGGCGATAAACTTATAGTAGGTAAACTTCAAACTTTAATTTCATACGGTATGAGCGTACTTATGAGTTTTATGAGTTTAAGTTTTATTTTCGCTATGAGCACTATTGCTTTAGCATCTGCAAAGCGTATTTATGAAGTTTTAGAAGAAGATAGTGATATCGTTAGCCCTGAAAACGCTATAACCGAAGTAAAAGACGGTAGCGTTGAGTTTAAAAACGTTAACTTTAAGTATAGTGAAAGTGCTGAAAATTACGCTCTTTCAAACGTTAATTTAAAAATAAATAGTGGCGAAACGGTAGGTATTATAGGGGGAACGGGTTCTTCAAAAACAACCCTTATCAACTTAATTTCAAGGCTTTACGACGTTACCGACGGTGAAGTTTTAGTTGCTGGCGTAAACGTTAAAGATTACGACCTTAAAGTTTTACGTGATAGCGTTTCAGTTGTGCTTCAAAAGAATTTATTGTTTAGTGGCACTATTTCTGAAAATATTCGTTGGGGTGATAAAGACGCTACTGACGAAGAAGTTAAACGCGTATGTAAACTTGCTTGCGCTGACGAATTCGTTTCTAATTTTGAAAAAGGTTACGATAAATATATCGAACAAGGTGGTACAAACGTATCGGGTGGTCAAAAGCAACGCTTATGTATCGCGCGTGCGCTTTTGAAAAAGCCAAAAGTTCTTATTTTAGACGACTCTACTTCGGCAGTTGACACTAAAACTGATGCGCTTATTCGTAAGGCGTTTAAAGAAGAAATTCCTAACACTACTAAAATTATTATCGCGCAACGCGTTGCGTCGGTTATGGATGCTGATAAAATTGTGGTAATGGACGGTGGTAAAATAGTTGGTTTAGGCACTCACGCCGAACTTTACGCTACTAACGAAATTTACCGTGAAGTATACGATACTCAAAACAAGTCGGCAGACGATGAAGAAAAATTTAATAAGGAGGGAAAGTAATATGCCACCAAAAGGTTTTCGCGGGCCACGCCCAGAAATAAACAAAGAAACTTTTCCACGCCTTATAAAAATGCTATTTAAAAATTACAAATGGCAGTTTATAGCCGTAGCGTTTTGCGTGCTTGTTAGCGCGTTAGCCGGCTCATCAACGGGTATTTTCTTAGAAAAAATTATTACTGCAATAACCGTTGGTGATGCTGAATCGCTTAAAAACGTAGTAATTTTTATGGCAAGTTTATTCGTTTTAGCAATAGCAGGTGGAACGGCTAAAGGTTTAATTATGGCAAACGTAACGCAAGGCTTTTTAAAAGATATTCGCGTTGAAATGTTTGACAAAATGCAAAATTTACCTATTAAATATTTCGACACAAATACTCACGGCGATATAATGAGTATGTATACTAACGACGTTGACGCTTTACGTCAGCTTGTATCTGAAAGTTTAATATCGGTACTTCAAACCTTTATAACCTTATTAGTAGTTGTAGGCGTAATGCTTTATTATAGTATATGGCTTACCTTAATAGTTGGCGCGTTTATTGCGCTTATGATGTTTTCAGTTAAAAAAATAGGTGGAAACTCGGCAAAATATTTCGTTAAACAACAAGCGTCGCTTGGTAAACTTGAAGGTTTTGTAGAAGAAGGTATTAACGGTCAAAAAGTTATTAAAGTATTCACTCATGAAGAAGAAACTAAAGCCGATTTCGACGTTTTAAACGAACAATACCGTAGCGATGCAACTAAGGCTAATACTTTTGCTAATATATTAGGGCCTATTATGAATAATATGGGTCACTTCCTTTACGTATTTTTAGCAGTTGTAGGCACGCTTATTGCCGTTTCAACTATGCCCGAAAGTTTAAAAAGTTTATCAATTAGTGGTAAGGTTATAGATATTGCTATTATCGTTGCTTTTTTACCTATGAGTAAAACTTTCTCGCAAAACATTTCACACGTTTCGCAGCAAATTAACTCTGTTTTCCTTGCGTTAGCAGGCGCAGAACGTATTTTTGCGCTTATTGACGAAACGCCTGAGGTCGACGACGGTTACGTTACCTTAGTTAATGCTAAGCGTGACGAAACTGGCAACCTTGTTGAAAGTCAAACGCGTACTGGTTTATGGGCTTGGAAACACCCTCACGGTGACGGAACTACTACCTATACCGAACTTAAAGGCGACGTTGTTTTAGAAAACGTTAACTTTGGTTATAACGACGATACGCTTGTATTAAAAAACATTTCTATTTATGCTAAGCCAGGTCAAAAAGTGGCTTTCGTAGGCGCAACGGGTGCTGGTAAAACAACTATAACTAACTTATTAAACCGTTTTTACAATATTCAAGAGGGTAAAATTCGTTACGACGGCATTAACATTAACAAAATTAAGTTAGACGATTTACGTCGTTCGCTTGGTATGGTATTGCAAGATACAACTTTATTTACTGGCACGGTTATGGATAATATCCGTTACGGTAGGCTTGACGCTACTGATGAAGAATGTATTAACGCGTCAAAACTTGCCGGCGCAGACGACTTTATTGCCCGTTTACCTGACGGCTATCAAACTGAACTTACTGCCGACGGAACTAACCTTTCACAAGGTCAACGCCAACTTTTATCAATAGCACGTGCAACTGTTGCAGACGCTCCCGTAATGATACTTGACGAAGCAACGTCGTCTATCGATACGCGTACTGAAAGTTTAGTACAAAAGGGCACTGATACGCTTATGGAAGGTAGAACGGTATTTGTTATAGCACACCGTTTATCAACCGTTCGTAACAGTAACGTTATTATGGTATTAGACCACGGCGTTATTATCGAACGTGGCTCGCACAACGAACTTTTAGATAAAAAGGGTAGTTATTACGAACTTTATAACGGTTCGTTCGACTTCGATGATTAATAGGTTCTTAGTTAATTTTTTACAATATCTAACGGGTTATATACTTCGTTATACGTTGGTAAAACCCTTGACAATATGTAAACTATTGCCTACGGGCGTTTACCTTAGTCTAACTTGTATCTAAACCGTTATCTAAAAGTAAAAAATTAACTCATCACCTTTTAGGTTAGTTTAATAGGCTTGAGGGTACTACGTTGGTAAAACCCTTGACAATATGTAAACTATTGCCTACGGGCGTTTACCTTAGTCTAAC
>JAGBYC010000113.1 GCA_017628935.1 Clostridia bacterium
GTAATAACTTTATCCATAAAAACTCCTTTAGTTAAAAATTGAAATTTAAAACTTCGTTAAGTTTAATATGCGTTTCTTCTCCGTCAACCATACGCTTAATTTTAATATCGCCAGTTTCTATTTCATTATCACCTAAAGCAATAACGTATTTAGCCTTAATTTTATCAGCATATTTAAATTGCGCTTTAAAACTTCTATTCATATGGTCAGTTTCAGCAGAAACACCTTTTATTCTAAGCGCGTAAGCAAGCTCAAACGCCTTATAATACGCCTTTTCGCCCATTGAAGCAATATACACGGTTACGCCGTTATCTTCGGGAATAGGCGCGTTTACGGCCTCCATAAGCATAAGTACGCGTTCTAACCCCATGCCAAAACCAACGCCTGGCACTGATTTGCCACCTATTTGCTCAATTAAACCGTCGTATCTACCGCCACCACACACAGTTCCTTGCGCGCCTAACGCGTTAGTTGTGAACTCAAATACAGTTTTAGTATAGTAGTCAAGCCCCCTTACAATGTAAGGGTTTATTTTATAATTTAAACCTACTACCTTTAAGCAGTTTTGAAGGTTAGTAAAATGCGCGCTACAATCGTCACATAAATAATCGGTAATTTTAGGAGCGTTTTTAGTAAGGTTTTTGCAACCTTCTTCTTTGCAGTCTAAAATTCTAAGTGGGTTTTTAACGTATCTTTCTTGACAAGTATCACACATGCTTGAAATATTATCAGCCAAAAACTCTTTTAACGCTTTGTTATATTCTGCACGACAATGTTTACAACCCATACTATTAATATTAAGTTCAACTTGTAAACCTAACGTAGTAAGTAACGTATATGCAGTTAAAATAACTTCTGCATCAATATCAGCGCTATCAGAACCGTAAAACTCTATACCAAATTGGTGGTGTTCACGAAGTCTGCCTGCTTGTGGGCGTTCGTAACGGAAAACAGGAGTAATATAGTAAGTTTTAAGTGGCATAGCACCACCGTATAAACCGTTTTCAATAAAAGCACGCGCTACACCGGCAGTACCTTCCGGCTTTAAGGTAATACTTCTTTTACCCTTATCTTCAAAGGTGTACATTTCTTTATTAACGATATCAGTAGTATCGCCAACGCCACGCAAGAATAATTCGGTATGCTCAAAAGTAGGAGTTCTAATTTCCTTAATATTAAACAATTCGGCTATTTTTCTTGCAGTGTTTTCAACGTAATGCCATTTGTAACTTTCGCTTGGTAAAACGTCTTTAGTTCCTTTTGGAATGTTTATCATAATTCACCTTATAAAATGTATTTTTTAAGATTTCTATCAGCATCAGGGGTAAGATGTTCTTTTACGTATTGTTCGTCGATAGTAACGGTAGTAAGTGGAATATCACCGTTAGCATTAAACGAAATATCTTCTAATAGATTTTCCATAACCGTATGAAGACGTCTTGCACCGATATCTTCTGAAGTTAAGTTCATTTCTTCAGCAACTTCTGCAATATACGCAATTGCTTCACTTGTAAACTTAAGGTCGATATTATCAACTAAAAGTAAGTGTTTATATTGCATTGTAATTGCGTTTTGTGGAATAGTTAAAATGTTTACAAAGTCTTCTTTACTTAAACTATTAAGTTCAACTTTTATAGGAAAACGACCTTGCAATTCAGGTATTAAATCTTCAATTTTAGACACGTGGAAAGCACCTGCGGCAATAAATAAAATATAGTCTGTTTTAATAGTGCCGTATTTAGTAACTACCGTGCTACCCTCAACGATAGGTAAAATATCACGTTGAACGCCTTCACGAGAAACGTCGCCACCACTTTTGTTTGCTTTTGCTGCAATTTTATCAATTTCGTCGATAAAGATAATACCGTCTTGCTCTGCACGGCGAATTGCTTCAGTATAAACTGCGTCAGTATCAATAAGCTTATCGCTTTCTTCTTGAACTATAAGTTTAACTGCTTCTTCAACGGTAAGTTTACGTTTTTTAGTCTTTTTAGGTAAAACGTCGCCAAAAATAGAACCTATGCTAATTTCAGCGCCCATACCTGACATTATATCAAGTTGTTTAGGTTTGTCAACCACTTGCATTTCTACAACGGCTTTATTAAGTTTACCTTCACGGTAATCGTCTAAAATTTGACGTTCGAAAATTTCTTGTGGAGTTTCGCCCTTTTCACTTAACTTACTTTCAACTAAAAGTTTAACTATTTTCTTTTCGGCAACGGCAGTTGCTTTAGCCGAAACGGTTTTTAATTGTTCTTCTTTAACTAAGCGAACGCTACACTCTACTAAATCACGCACCATTGACTCAACGTCTCTACCTACGTAACCTACTTCAGTATATTTTGTTGCTTCAACTTTTATAAAAGGCGCACCTACAAGTTTTGCTAAACGGCGTGCAATTTCAGTTTTACCTACGCCGGTAGGACCTTTCATAATAATGTTTTTAGGTGTAATTTCTTCACGAAGTGCTTGAGATAATTTACTTCTTCTATAACGGTTACGAAGTGCTATTGCAACGGCGCGTTTAGCATCGTCTTGACCGATAATATATTTATCAAGTTCTTCTACAATTTCTCTTGGAGATAAATTCATAAACGCCTCCTTAAACCTTTTCAACTACGATATTATCGTTAGTGAAAACGCAAATACTACTTGCAATTTCAAGGGCTTTTTTAGCAATTTCTTCAGCAGAATAATCAGTTTCGTTATAAAGCGCTTTTGCCGCTGCTAAAGCGTAGTTACCACCACTACCTATCGCGCATACGCCACCGTCTGGTTCAATAACTTCACCGTTACCACTAACGATAAGTAAATTGTCTTTATCTGCACATATAAGCATTGCTTCAAGTTTTCTAATAACGGTGTCGTCACGCCATTGTTCAGCAAGTGAAACGGCACTACGCATTAAATTGCCTGAGAATTTGCTTAACATTTCTTCAAATCTTTCAGTAAGAGAGAAAGCGTCGGCTACTGAACCGGCAAAACCAACTACAACCGTACCACCGTAAATTCTTCTTACTTTAATTGCATTATTTTTAAATACTACCGATTCGCCAAAAGTAACTTGACCGTCACCTGCTACTGCAGTTTCGCCGTTCTTTTTTACAGCGCAAATAGTAGTACCACGAAATTCAATACTCATTATTTTTTCTCCTTTACGCTTATAGCGTAATTACACTTTTTGTCAGAACAACGTATTTTACCTTCTTTTTCATATAAATACTGACCACAAGTTGGACATAAGTCGCCAGTTGGAATTTCCCAACTTACAAAGTTACAGTTAGGATATCCCGAACAGCC
The DNA here is from genome assembly GCA_017628935.1 of Clostridia bacterium. Classification (GTDB taxonomy): domain Bacteria; phylum Bacillota; class Clostridia; order Christensenellales; family Borkfalkiaceae; genus HGM11412. The sequence goes on from JAGBYC010000113.1 coordinate 3,301, forward strand.
GTAAAATACTTTGCCGTTTTTGTTTATCATTTTTTGAGCAGGTTTATGACATTTAGGACAAACGCCTACTCTTTCAGTTAAACTTTTTGTTTTACCACACTTAGTACATTTTAAATACTTACCGAATTTACCCGACTTATTTATCATAGCCGAACCACAACTACACTTTTCGGCAGAAACTTCGTCGCCGTCTTGCATACGGGTATTACATTTATCACACGCTAAATATTTACCAAACTTACCGTCTTTTTCAACCATAAGTTCGTTACAGTTAGGGCATTTAATTTCAGACACTTTATCGGTAGGATTTTTTGTTTTTTTACAAATAGGACAAGACAAGAAGTCGCCAAATCTACCGTGTTTTAAATAGTAATTAGCACCACAGTTTTCACACTTAAACTGCGTTTCTTCACCGTTGTCGCTACTTGCAATTTGAAGTTCTTTAATAAACGGTTTATAGAATGAAGATACTACTGAACGCCAGTTTTGATTGCCTTCTGCAATACTGTCAAGTTTAGTTTCCATTTTAGCAGTAAAGCCAACGTCCATAACGTCTTCAAAATACTTAACTAAAATTTCAGTAGCGTCAAAGGCTATATTCGTTGGTTTTAAATACTTGCCTTCACGTTCAATATATTTGTGTTTAGTAAGCGTACCAATAATAGTTGCGTACGTTGAAGGACGACCTATACCGTTTTCTTCAATCGCTTTAACAAGCGTACTATCGGTGTATCTAACTGGTGGTTTAGTGTATTTTTGTTCAAGCACTGGGTTACCAGTTTTATTTAATTTTTCATCAGTTGATAATTTTAAAACGTCGCCTTCGTTCATATCTGGCAATAATTTATCAACTTCGCCGTCTTCATCAGTTTTACCGGCAACGTAGTCGTAAACGGCAGTATAACCTTTAAATTTAACGCTTTTACCACTTGCTTTAAAACCATAGTCGCCTGCGTTAACTAAAATTTGCATTGAATAATATTGCGCTTCAGCCATTTGCGACGCTAAATATCTTTCGTAAATAAGTTTGTAAAGTCTATAATGGTTTTTATCTAAAATATCTTTAACGCTTTCAGGAGTAACTTTTACGTCGATAGGACGAATTGCTTCGTGAGCGTCTTGCGCGTTCTTTTTAGTGGTGTAAATATTAGGTTTTTTAGGACAATATTCATCACCAAACTTATCTTTAATAAAGCTAAGCGCCTCGTTTTGAGCATCAAACGATACACGCGTACTGTCAGTTCTAATATAAGTAACTAACGCTAAATGTCCACGCGCCGTTTCCATACCTTCGTAAAGGTGTTGAGCAAGTTGCATTACTTGTGGAGCAGATAACCCTAATTTGTTAGATGCATCTTGTTGCATAGTTGACGTTGTAAACGGTGGTAAAGCGTGTGATTTTGAAACGCCTTTTTTAACCGATTTAACAACAAAACTATTGTTTTTACAAGCATTTTCAACGTCTAACGCTTCTTTTTTGTTTGACGGACGGAATTTTTTACCGTCTTTATCGTTTAAAACTACTTTTAAGTTAGTGCCGTCTGGCGTAACTAAATTTGCGCATACGTACCAGTATTCTTCAGGCACGAAATTGTTTATTTTATTTTCAAGTTCAACGGCAAGCCTTACTGCTACCGACTGAACTCTACCAGCAGATTCAGCGTCTTTTACGCGCGTTCTAACGAACGGAGAAAGTTTGTAACCTACTATTCTATCAAGAATACGGCGTGCTTGTTGGCTATCAACTAAGTTATAGTCGATTCTTTCAGGTTCTTTTAAAGCCGTTTTTACTGCTTTTTCAC
>JAGBYC010000114.1 GCA_017628935.1 Clostridia bacterium
ATTGCAACCAAAAATTTTTATGAGCCTCGCCTAACTTGTTTCTATGCAGTTATAGATAATAATAAAATTAAAAGCCAGGTGATTATACTTGGCTTTTTTCGACCCTTGTTTTGCTTGCTTCTAAAACCTTACACATATTTTAATAAAATTAAAAGCCAGGTGATTATACTTGGCTTTTTTATGAGCCTCGCCTAACTTGTTTCTATGCAGTTATAGATAATAATAAAATTAAAAGCCAGGTGATTATACTTGGCTTTTTTCACGCCTTGTCTTGCTTGCTTCTAAAACCTTAAAGATGTTTAATAAAAAATAAAAAGCAGTAAATTAGTTTTCGTGCTTTTTTATTTGACTTATCATAACTTTATAGTTAAAATAATATAGATTTTAGGAGAGTTATGAAAGAAATTAAAAGTTCTAAATTAGCCTTTACGTATGCAGGGTGCTTTGTTGGTGCTGGGTTTTTATCTGGTAACGAACTATGGCAGTTTTTCGGCAGTTTTGGTAAATGGGGCGTTGTTTTTTTAGTTGTTGCCATTATTTTACAAGCCGTGCTTGGTTACTTTGCTATTAGATACGCAGGCGAAAATAATATAACAAGGTTTGACGTTTTAATAGTTAAAAAGAATAACACGCTATTACGCGCCTTTTTTGTTGTAACTGAAATGCTTTTTATATTCTTTGTTGTTTCAGTTATGCTTGCAGGCGCTGGCTCACTTTTTAATACCGTTTTTGGTGTCGGTGAGTGGTGGACGTCACTTATTTTTACCGTAGCAGTAATGTTGGTTGCATATTACGGTTTAAACGGTGTAATAAGCGTATTAAGTTCAACTATTCCAGTGCTTACTTTCGCAACAATTTTAGTTAGTATAATAGCCCTTATAAAGTTTGGTTTACCTAACTTTAATTTAGCGCCTGTAACTGGAAAAACGTGGATGTTACCTAACGTTTTTGTTTCTGCAATTTTATTTTCCGTGCATAATTTATACTGTACGTTAGGCGTTGTAACTCCACTTGGCGCAAGGGTAAAAAACAAAAACGTAGCACTTCAAGGTATGACCTTTGCTTCAATAGTTTTATTTTTAATTTCTATTGCCGTACTTTGTCCGTTATACGCGAACTTAGAGTACGCTACGAAAGCACTTCCTATGCTTGAACTTGCTAAGTTAATTAGTGGTCCACTTTTTTACGTTTACGCTTTTTTAATGCTTATAGGTATGTTTGGCACGGCAATATCGCACACCGTTGCCGTTACCGATTTTTGTGAGCAAAAGTTTGAAAAAGTTCGCAAAAAAAAGTTGCTACTTATAATTCCACTTGGCGTTTTAGCCTACGCTGTAAGTCTATTTGGTTTTAACGACCTTATAGCGTTTATGTACCCACTTAGTGGTTATATAGGTATAATTGCAATTATTATGATAACTATAAATTTTTTCACGTCACGTAAAAATAAAAAGGAAGATAATTAATCTTCCTTTTTTTATTTTAAAAATTAGTTTTAGCGTCGAAAATAATATTACAAATACTTTTAGCAAATTCAGGTTCGTGGCTAACTAAAATTATAGCGCCTTCGTATTTAATTAAAGCCTCTTTAAGCGCCTCTTTTGCCTTAACGTCAAGGTGGTTTGTAGGTTCGTCTAAAATAAGTACGTTAGACGGAGTGTTGCAAAGCACTGAAAGTTTAGTTCTTACTTGTTCGCCACCACTCATATCGCATAGTGGTTTAGCGGCAAGTTCGCCTTTAAGTCCAACTTTTGCAAGTTCTTGGCGTTGTTCTTTAATGTTAGCGCGTGGGAAACATTCGTTATAATACTGCATAGCAGTAAGCGACGTGTTGTTAAAGTCAAGTTCTTGCTCTAAATACGCTGGTTTTGCCGCTATATGAAAATCAAATATACCACCAAGCGAC
>JAGBYC010000115.1 GCA_017628935.1 Clostridia bacterium
AAATCTTCTTGCTTGCCATCGTCAAAGGTAAAAGATATTATAAAATGGTTGCAAAAAACGTTTTGACCGGGCTTACGTGTAAAGCCGTTTTCTTTAATCATAATTCACCTTTTATAATTGTAGATTTTATAGGGTTAACCGTACTATTGGTTAATTTTACCGTGTCGCTAATTTCATAACCTAACACAACTAAAACATTGTTTTCTACTGCAATTACAGGAATAAAATCGCGTTCACGAACGGGCACTTTTATATCAATAAAATAGTCTTTAAGCTTTTTTTCGCCAGAGCCGAATTTTTTAAAAACGTCACCGTCACGGCGATATCTAATAACGGCGTTTTCAGGAATTTTATCTCCGTCAAAATAATTAACGCCAGTATCAAATTTTATAGTGTTAGCCTTTTCAATATAAACGCGCGCGTTAGGTAAAATAGTTTCGCCCATTTTATATGTTACAGAAAAATCGGGCTTAGAAGCAAGGCACGAATAAAAAATAATTTCGCCGTAGCCCTTAACTGCCGTTACCCCTAAAGGCAACGTAAATTCTGCCCCCGTTTGCAACAAAGAAAGGTTATACACTCCGTCAATATGCGCCTTTTCGTAATTTTTAGTAACGCCACACTTTTTAAGCGCTAAAATTATAGCGCGTTTAGTAACGGCTGGGTGTTCGCCAAGGCTTACCACAACGTTACCGTTTTTTATAGACACTAATTTTTTTGCGTGCAACTCGATAAAATCGTCTTCTTCGCGTGCCGTTTCGCTTAAATTATAAACGCTTGTTATTGCCGACGGGAATTTTTTTAATATAATAGGGGTTAATTCGTTTCTAACGTAATTGCGCGAATAGGTTGAATCGTAGTTGGTTTCGTCGTTAACGTAAGGAACGGCATTTTCAATAGCGTAGGCTAAAATTTCCTCACGCGTTGTAGAAAGTAACGGTCTAATAATATTAAAAGCGCTTTCTTCAATGCCTTTAAGTCCTTTAATACCAGTACCTCTAAACACGTTTAATAAAACGCTTTCAAAAAGGTCGTTTTTATGGTGGGCTGTTGCAATTTTAAAGCCTGGATATAACGCTAAAACTTCGTTAAAAACTTCATAGCGTAAAATGCGCGCACTAAGTTCAATAGACACTTTGTTTTCAGCAGAATAAAGCGGTGCGTCAACTTTTTTAAAGTACGTGAAAACGCCCGACTTTTCGCAATAGTTTTTTACGAATAAACTGTCGGTTTCACTTGCTTTTCCACGAATACCGTGGTCGATATTTACGGCAATAATTTCTAATGAAAGTTGCTGTTTAAGGGCAAGTAATTGATGTAATAAACACATACTATCAACTCCACCTGAAACAGCAACGGCAATTTTGTCGCCGTGGTTTACGTTTTGTAGTTTTAACATACTATAGCCTTAGTTTTCAAACTTAATTGCCATTGAAATAATAGCCATCATAAGCTTGTGTGGTAAAATTTTTGATAAAAATCTAATAAGTTTAGCGTACGCCCCTGGAACAACGTAATGACGGTTAGTTTTGTCAATGGTGTTATACGCTTTTTTAACAACGAACGACGCTTCATACATAACGTCGTATTTTTTAACGTGTTCTTTCTCATCTGCGCGATTAAAAAACTCTGTTTTAACCCAGTAAGGACACACGCATAATACTTTAATTTTTTTAGGTTTTAACTCTTTTGCTAACGCTTCAGAAAAACTTAACACGCCTGCTTTCGACGCAGCGTAAACGCCAACGTGAGCAATAGGCATAAAACCAGAAATACTGCCAAGTTCAATAATTTTACCACCCTCTTTTACGTAAGGTAAAACCGTTTGAGTTGCCATAACTAGCGCTTTAAAGTTAAGGTCAATCATGCCGGCGTTGTCACTAGGCGTAGAATTTTCAAAAAGCCCGAACTTGCCGTAGCCAGAACAGTTAACTAAAAGTTGAACGTTAGGCGTTTCTTCTTCAAGTTTTTTGGCAAGAATATCAAATGAAGCGTTGTCGGTAAGATCAAGTGGAACGGGAACTATTTTAGTTTTAACTAAATTAGAAAGTTCTTCTAAGCGTTCTTTTCTTCTTGCAATAACCCAAATTTCATCAAAGTTATAGCGCGTATCTGCTTGAATAACAAATTCTTTACCCATGCCAGACGATGCGCCCGTAATAATGGCAATATTTTTCATAAAAAACTCCTATACAGTTATTTTAACATAAAATTTTTTACTGGGCAACGAAAAATACAATTTTTTATTTTTTATAGCATAAATTTAGTTGACAAACCATACATTTTTGGGTATTATATCTACACAAACTACGTCGCGGGATGGAGCAGCTTGGTAGCTCGTCGGGCTCATAACCCGAAGGTCGTGAGGTTCAAATCCCACTCCCGCAACCAAAAAGTAAAGGACACCAAAACGGTGTCCTTTTATTTTCTATAGGGAG
>JAGBYC010000116.1 GCA_017628935.1 Clostridia bacterium
ATTTTATCCCCTGGAACAGGGTTACAACAACGCGCAAACTTTGTAAGTAAGCCTTCCATACCCTTAATAGTAACGTCACCCGTTGAGTGAACAACCTTGTTTTCTACGCTAGTAGCGTAGTGGTTAGTGTAAACTGGGTGTTCTTTTTTATGGAAGTCGATAAGTTTAATTAAAACTTGGTTGATAGTAACAGCACCAAATCCAACGGCGGCAAACATTTCGTCTTGCGTACCGAAAGACATTTTTTCACTTAAACGTTCAAACGACTTGTTAGTTAAAAGTTCACTAAGCGTATAACCACGGTTTTTTGCTTCATTTTCAAGCATTGACTTACCAGTTTTAACGTTTTCTTCAGCCATTTGCTTTTTAAAGAAAGCCTTAATTTTCGCCTTAGCACCGTTAGTTTTAACAATTTTAAGCCAGTCCCACGAAGGACCTTTACCATTGTTTGAAGTTACAATTTCAACAACGTCGCCAACTTTTAATACGGTTGATAACGGCACCATTTTACCGTTTACTTTAGCGCCTACGCACTTATTACCTATTGCCGTGTGAATACGGTAAGCAAAGTCGATAGGAGTACTATCTTTAACTAAACTTACCACTTCGCCCTTTGGCGTAAATACTAAAAGTTCGGTGTTATATATATCACCTTTAAGCGATTCTAAAAACTCTTTACTGTCTTTAAGACCGCCTTGCCATTCCATAACTTCACGAATCCAGCTTAAACGCTTATCAAAAGTGTCAGCCGATTCTTTACGTTCTTTATATTGCCAGTGCGCAGCGATACCAAACTCTGCCGTATTATTCATATCAAACGTACGAATTTGAATTTCGAAAATTTTACCAAAACTTGTAACTACGGTAGTATGCAAGCTTTGATACATATTTTCTTTAGGCATAGCGATATAGTCTTTAATTCTACCTGGCATAGGGTTCCATCTTTCGTGAATTTTACCAAGTAATTCGTAACACTCGCCTACCGACTTAACTAACACTCTAACGGCAGTTAAGTCGTAAATTTGGTCTAACGTTAAGCCTTTACGCTTCATTTTTTTGTAAATTGAATAGAAGTGTTTAGACCTACCGTATACTTCGCCTTCAATATTGCTATCTAATAAAATCTTTTTTAATTCTTCAACCGTTTTCGTTACGAAATCACGGCGTTCAGCAATTTTTTGCTTAATATTTACCGATAAATATTCATACGCTTCTGGGTCAACGTATTTTAAACATAAGTCTTCAAGTTCACGCGCTAATTGTGAAATACCTAATCGGCTTGCAAGTGGAGCGTAAATTTCAAGCGTTTCGTTTGCCATACGAAGTTGACGTTCATGCGATAAGAAGTTTAATGAACGCATATTATGAAGTCTATCGGCAAGTTTAATGATAATTACGCGAATATCTTTAGCCATTGAAACGAAAATCTTTTTAAAGTTTTCGGCTTGTTCTTCTTCGTGCGATTTAAACTCGATTTTATCAAGTTTAGTAACGCCTTCAACAAGTTCTAAAACCTCGTCGTTAAATTCGCGTTTAATATCGTCGGCTGAAACTGGCGTATCTTCTAAAACGTCATGCAAAAAGGCGGCTATAACGGTGTTACAGTCCATATACAAGTCTAATAAAATACTTGCAACGGCGCAAGGGTGCGTAAAATACTCTTCACCCGACGCGCGCTTTTGGTCACCGTGAGCCTCTTTAGCGTAATAGAACGCTTTAATAAGCATATCACGTTCTTCGCCTGAAAATATTTCGTTAATTTTATTAAGAACTCCGCTATAATCAGCCATATTACTCCTTAATTTATTATCTTTCGTACTTCATTATAAACGGTTGACGTGGTAAGTTCTTTTTTAGTAGAACCGTTTACGCTATACGAACCGTTATAAGTTAAAAATTCAAGTTCTAAAAATACGCTAATTGCAAAAGCAAACTGAACTTCGCTTACGCCGTTTACGTAATTATATATATCAAGTAAAGTTTTGTTAGCACCCGAATTTATTGCGTTTACCACGCCTTTAAATACGCTTGCTAACGCTAACCTATCAGTTGAAACACCATCTAAATTAAAGGCGTTAACTTCGTTATTTACTATAACCGTTTTGAAATTAACGTACTTTTCAACGCTTAAAGGTTTATCTAAATAAATTAGAGTATCGTAATTTACCATATCGTCGTTTTCAGGAACACCACCTATAATTACACAGTTTTTGCCACCCTTTTCGGTTAACTTTAAGTGGCTTATAGCAAACTTTTTAATTGTATTGAAATACTGTAAATTATTAGGGTTGTTTAAAACGAACATTACACCGTAGCCAGACGATTTTTCACTTTCAATAACGCTATTTATTTCACTATTAGTTAAATATTTAGCATTTTCATAATTTTTAAACGCCAACGAACTAAACGCACGCGTTAAACTACGCAAATAAACGTCAGCGCCGTATTTAACGCCCGACACTACGTTTTTAATGTAGCCTTTAACGTAATCTCTACCGTTAAACGACGATATATTAGGCTCGAAAACTATCGTTTTTTCTGCATCAGAAAGCAATAAATCTAAGTAACTAACGCCACCAAAATAAATAAGGTCGATAGGAGCGCCGTTTATAACAACGTGGCTTGAATCAGGCTTTAATTTATTAGCGTTAGTCTTTTTTACGTTAAGCGCAAAAAGTGGTCTTTTATTGCCTATTCCACAAGGCTCTAAAAGGGTTATTTCACGCGTTTGGCGTAAGTTAAAGGTTTCGGTAATAAAAGCCTCAACAACCGTTTCACGCTCAAATATAACTTCGTTATAAGTGTTTTCAGTGTACTCGTTAACTCTTTTAA
>JAGBYC010000117.1 GCA_017628935.1 Clostridia bacterium
GCCTGTACGTAACATTTGAATAGTTTTGTAGTTACTTCCATATATAAAGAAGACAAGCCACCTAAAAGAGCCTACGTCAGTGTTAGGTAAAAGGTTAAGGCTAAACGTACCGTTACCTGCGTTACCTTCATAAAGCTTTACGTTAGTACCTTCTTGACAACGGTGTAAACGGTTTAAGCCACCGCTTGTATCACTGGTGCGCCCTGCTGGTGCTGTTTGACTAGGGTATAGGTCAAATTTGTACGTAATAATACGCCCCGATTTTATATCGTTTTCGTTCCTGCCTTCATACGTTCCTACGTATAGCGTGCCACGGCTTGCAAAGTTACCGTTAAGCGTGTCGCATTGTACGTGTAACCACTCAAGTTCTTTAATATCTAAGTATATTGACTTGATAAAATCACCAGTCCAGGTGTAAACCATTATACGTGAGCCGTACTCTTTACCTGCTACAGTACCGTAACGGTTGTCAAGACCAGCAAAAATATAAAACTGGTTACACCATAACCCCTGCTTAACTAACGTGCTGTAGTTGTTATTTAATTTAATACTATAAATGAATTTCAAGTCGTAACTATATACGCTTAAATACGTAGCACCTGTTACACCTACAACAAAGACGTTATCGTGTGCGTTATAAGATAGACCCCAGGTATCACCGCCAATATCAAAGCTGTTAACTTCTTCAAGTGTGTTAGGGTTCACCCTGCTACATTTACTTGTTACGTTAGCGTGAGCTATGTAAATTAAACCGTCTTTACTACAGTAGGTCATATCGTTAGCGTGAGTGTAGCTTGTGTTTTCTTTCTCTAAAAGAATTTGACCTGAGTACATATCAATTTTTTGTAGCTTAGTACTTGCGTTATTGTCTTGTACTAAAGCCCTGTAAATGTATCTACCGTCACTACAAGCGCCCTGCGGTGTAAAAGCACCTGTTTTGTCGTCACGTAAAACAGTACCGTAACTGGTTTTTAGTTCGTCGTAGCGTACTTCCCAGGCTTTAGGCATATAGGCTGTTAAGTCTATATCGTTAAGCGGACACGCTACAGGTTGCTCTTGTTTACAGTTACAAGGTATAGCGTAATGGTTTATAGTTTTAATCATTTATAACACCCCCAAAAATAAAGTTTGTAATTCGTTAATAATCATAACGTCAAGGTTTAACGTTATTTTGCGTTCTTGCTCTATCATTTGTTGCGACGTAGTAACACCTATGTTACCTTTACGCCAGCCTTTATGCTTGTTATCGCTCGTACCGTCAGCCGTTCCTTTGTGGTCGTTCCTAGTGGCGTTAGTTAAGTGGTCGTCTAAGTTGTCAATACTTGACATAGGCGTATCGCTAAACTTTTCAAGACTGTTACTACTGTTTTTAGTATTCGTTTTAGAACTGTCTTCAAACTCTTCTTGCATTGCGTAGTTTTCAATAGGGTTATAGTCATATTGCGTAGTTTTGTAAATATCTACGTAGTAAGGCATAATTTCACGCATTTTAACGTTTAATTCAAACTTAAAGCGCCCGAAGGTTTCAAACCCTATTTGCTGGTTGTAGTAGTGTTCTATTATTTTCTTTTCAAGTACAGCCCTGTGTTCTTCTTTCCATATGGGGTACTTGTCGTTAGGGTCGAAGAGTATAGCGCCACCTTCGATAAAGTGGCGTAACTCTAACGTTGTTTGACTATTACTGTCAGGTAGAAGGTTCTTGTATAGGCTTAATCTCATACTCTTCTTGCTCCTTTTCGGTCCTTAACTCTACGGTTATATTAGTACCGAATTTTTTGTTGATTTCGTCAACAGCTCTTTGCCTGCTTTCTAAAAACATTTCAGTACAGCTGTCTATAAACTGGTTGTTAGCGTTAGCTTCGTCGGTTATTAAACGCTCTTTTTTATCAGTGTTAGCGTTGTTAA
>JAGBYC010000118.1 GCA_017628935.1 Clostridia bacterium
AGGAAACTGAAAAATTATTTAACTAATATGGCAGAAGTTTTAAAATTTTCAAATAACGAAGAAACGTTTTATAAACTTTATACTAAGCGTAAAGAAAGCGGCGATTATATCGGCGCTTTATTTGCTATTAAAAGTTATAAAAACGTAGCAACTAATAAACTTAAAGTTTATTCTGCATTTGCCGAAACTTATTATTTGTTAAATCAATACGAAAAAAGTGCCGAATACTTTTTTAAATTTTTAGCCGTTTTAGATGAAACTAATTCACAACTTAAATCAAATTACGCCTTAGCATACGCAGGGTTATGCGCATTATATTATAAGGTAGGAAACAAAAGCGTTGCAGGGTATTACGCTAAAAAACTTATAGTTTTAAACGTTGCAAGCGTAGAGCCTTACGCTGAAGTTGTTAGTGAGTTTTTAGAGTCGGTTACAAGCGTTGAAGGCAACTATTATATTGCGTATCCTTACGATAAAGCAGACTTTAACAATCTTCTTGCCGAGGCAGAAGAAACTTACCGTAAAGGCGGATACGAAAAGGCTATAAAAATGCTTGAAATTATTCCACCAAACAGCAAGTTTTACGCCGATAAACTTAGCATAAATGCAGTTTGTAAATACATAACCGGCGATAGTGAAGGCGCTATTAAAGACTTTGACAATTCGCTTAAACTTAAACCTAAAAACGTTGATACGCTTTGTAACGCTATAAGCATTTTAAACAAACTTAATAAAACTAAAAAGGCAAATAAATACGTAAAACAACTTAAACAAATTACCACTGAAGATAAAGCCGAATTATATAAATCAATTTTACTTTACACTGAAATAGGCGAAGAAGATTATGCAATTTTATCTTCTGAAAAATATCTTAAACTTAACCCGTACGACGTTAGCGTTTTAATATTATTAGGTCAAATTTATTATAATAATAAATATTATAATAAGGCTTACGATTTTTTTAATAAAGCGTTAGAAATTTCGTCGTCGCACGTGCCAAGATATTATAAAAATTTAGCGTCTAATAAATTAAAAAATTTAGATGCTGTAAATACCTTGGTTTATAGTTTAGACGTGCCTGATAAAGAACGCAAAAAATATATAAAATGTTTAAAAATATTTTTATCTAAAAGTGTTAAAGACTTCGACTTAAAAGATATTGACCTTATCTATTATATTGGCAATTACGCTTTTGAATCGCGTTCGTATGAAATGCAGTCGTTGGCGCTATCTGCAATAAGTTCAATGCAAGACGTATACTCTAACATTTACTTAGCAAAACAACTTTGTAAGTTATCCGTTTACGACGAAATTAAGTCGGGAATTGTAGGGCTTTTAACTATTGATGATTTTGAGGGTGAATATCCACTTTGCTACGGTAATTTATATAAAACTATTAACTTTGAAAAGGTTGATTTTGCCGGAGTTGGTGGCGACGTTATGAAAGAGGCTTTTTCGCTTTGCTATGCAAAAACATTGCCGTCAAAAGAAGAAAGTAGCAAACTTATTATTACTGCGTGCCGTATGTACAATACGGGAATTGATTTTTCTGCATTTAACGACGTATACTCACTTTCGGCCGTAATTTATGAACTTTCTAACGTAAAACCTATCACGTCAAGGCGTGATTTTGCTAAAATTTTTAAGGCTAATTTAAAAGAAGTTAAGCGATTAAAACAATTGTTTCTATCTAAGTTTAACAACTTTTAATAACGTTAAAATTAAGACGGTTTTTAGCCGTCTTTTTTTAACGAAAAAAATATCAAAAATTTTAGATTATTACTTAAAAATTACTTTACTTTTAAAAATCAAAAGAGTATAATTAGTCTGTTTTGTGAATATAAATTTACATTTTATTTAAAATATTACTATTAGAGGTTAAAAATGGACAAAAAAGAGTTTGCTTTAAAAGAACACGAAAAATGGCACGGTAAAATTGAAGTAGTGGCTCACGCTCCTATCGGCAACAGCGAAGAACTTTCAGTTGCATACACTCCAGGCGTTGCTGAACCTTGCTTAAAAATATCTGAAAACGTTGACTTATCGTACGTTTACACACGCCGTTCAAACTTAGTTGCCGTAGTTACTGACGGTACTGCAGTTTTAGGCCTTGGTGATATCGGCCCAGAAGCAGGTATGCCGGTTATGGAAGGTAAGTGTGCTTTATTTAAAACGTTTGGCGACGTTGACGCTTTCCCTTTATGTATTCGTTCAAAAGAAGTTGACGATATCGTTAATACAGTTAAACTTTTAGCAGGCAGTTTTGGTGGCGTTAACTTAGAAGATATTTCTGCTCCACGTTGTTTTGAAATTGAAAAACGCTTAAAAGAAGTTTGCGATATTCCAGTATTCCACGACGACCAACACGGCACTGCTATCGTAACTTTAGCGGCAATGATTAACGCGTTAAAACTTGTTAATAAAAAAATTGAAGATATTGAAGTTGTTGTTAACGGTGCTGGTGCAGCAGGCGTTGCAATCACTAAACTTTTAATGAGTAAA
>JAGBYC010000119.1 GCA_017628935.1 Clostridia bacterium
AAGATTTAGTTGAGCGCGCGCGTAATCATAAAATCGACCCCGTTATAGGTAGGGACGACGAAATTCGCAACGTTATACGTATTTTATCACGTAAAACTAAAAACAATCCCGTGCTTATAGGTGAAGCAGGCGTTGGTAAAACTGCTATTGCCGAAGGTTTGGCTATTAGAATTATGAAAGGCGACGTGCCTGAAAGTTTAAAAAACCGTAAACTTTTTTCGCTTGATATCGGCGCGCTTATTGCCGGTGCTAAATATCGTGGCGAGTTTGAAGAAAGGCTTAAAGCAGTATTAAGTGAAGTTAAAAAGTCAAACGGTAACATTATTTTATTTATTGATGAACTTCACACTATAGTAGGCGCTGGTAAAACTGACGGCGCTATGGACGCGGGCAACTTGTTAAAGCCTATGCTTGCGCGTGGCGAACTTCACTGCGTTGGCGCAACAACTTTAGACGAGTATCGTAAATATATTGAAAAAGACCCTGCTTTAGAACGTCGTTTTCAACCAGTTACCGTAAACGAGCCTACCGTGTTAGATACGATATCTATTTTGCGTGGACTTAAAGAGCGTTACGAAGTTTACCACGGCGTAAAAATTCAAGATAACGCTATAATTGCTGCGGCAACGTTATCAAATAGATATATTACCGATAGATTTTTGCCTGATAAAGCCATTGACCTTATCGACGAAGCGTGCGCAATGATTAAAACTGAAATGGATAGTATGCCTGCTGAAATGGACGGCGTTGCGCGTAAGATAATGCAACTTGAAATTGAAGAGGCTGCACTTAAGCGTGAAACGGACGCGCTTTCAAAAAATCGTTTAAAGTCGTTGCAAGACGAACTTTTATCGCTTAGAAACAGCTACGATAAAATGAAAGAAAAATTAGATGAAGAAAAATCGTCTATTTCTAAAGTAAGAACGTTGCGTGAGCAAATTGAAAAGGTTAATACTGAAATTGAAAAGGCAGAACGCGAATATAATTTAAGCCTTCTTGCCGAACTTAAATACGGCAAACTTCCTGAACTTAAAAAGAGTTTAGAAGAAAGCGAAAAGTTGTCTAATTTGGTTAAAACAGACGCCATTTTGCGTGACAAGGTTACCGAAGAAGAAATATCGCGCATTGTATCAAAATGGACGGGAATACCCGTAACAAAACTTGTTGAAAGCGAGCAAAGTAAACTACTTAATTTAGAAAGTATTTTACACGAAAGGGTTATCGGGCAAAACGAAGCCGTTAAAAAAGTTAGCGAAGCAATTTTGCGTTCACGTGCAGGAATTCAAGACCCTAATCGCCCTATAGGTTCGTTTTTATTCTTAGGGCCTATCGGTGTAGGTAAAACTGAACTAGCCAAAACACTTGCCAAAACGCTTTTTGATGATGAGAAAAACATTGTAAGAATTGATATGAGCGAGTATATGGAAAAGTTTAGCGTATCGCGTTTAATAGGTGCGCCTCCAGGCTACGTTGGTTATGAAGAAGGTGGGCAACTTACTGAAGCGGTAAGGCGTAAACCGTATAGCGTAATACTTTTTGATGAAATTGAAAAAGCGCACGCTGACGTGTTTAATATTTTACTTCAAGTTTTAGACGATGGTAGAATTACCGATTCGCAAGGCAGAACGGTTGACTTTAAAAACACCGTTATAATATTAACTTCTAACCTTGGTTCGCCTTACATTTTAGATGGTATTGACGAAGATAGTGGCGAAATTTCAGTTGACGCTAAAGAGCAAGTTAACACCCTTTTAAAAACTCATTTCCGTCCTGAATTTTTAAATAGGCTTGACGAAATAGTTTTCTATAAACCGTTAACGCGCGCTGAAACTAAAAAGATAGTAGACCTTTTATTAAAAGGATTAAAAGAGCGTTTAGCTGAAAAAGAACTTTCACTTGAAATTACTGACACGGCTAAAGAATTTATAGTAAATTCGGGTTACGACGCCGTTTACGGTGCACGCCCACTTAAGCGTTATATTCAAGCAAACGTTGAAACGCTAATTGCTAAAAAAATAATAGCAGGGGACGTTGCGCCTAATAACGTTTTAGTGGTAAACGTAGAAAATAATACCCTAACCGTAAAGGTAAAACAATAAAAAAATTCCGTGGTTTTTGCCACGGAATTTTCATTTAAAATTGAAAGGTTAAAGTAAACTAAAACGTTAATTTATGCTACTATATCGCACTATTAGTTAGGTTTTAGGGTAATAAGCGTTTAAAATTTTAGTGTAAGTGTCTTTACTAAACGGGTTAGAAATTTTAACGTCGTTAAGCGTTTTAGTAAGCCCTGAAGAAAAATCAGCCGTAATTAAATTATCGTATTTAATTAAAGCGTTTTGATAACTTACGTTACCTTCTACTGCCTCAGCGTAAAGTCCAAGCGCAGTTATGCCAGACACGGCGTAACTTACGTAGTAGCAAGGTTGTTGAATAATGGCGCGTTTCCAGTAATTATAAAGGTCAACGCCAAATACGTTATCTAAAAAGTTTTTGCCAAAGTCGTTAATAACCTCAGTCATAATAGCGTCAAAGTCAGCCGAAGTATAATTAGAAACGTTAGCCTTAAAAACTTTCATTTCAAATTCGTTCATTATAGTAGAAGCGATAATTGCACGTATTGCGTCAATAGCACAGTTTAAAGTTAAAACTTTGTAAATTGCATCAGGTAATTTGTTAGAAAGGCTAATTAAAAACAATAATTCGTTTGCTTGTGAATGAATTTCAGCAACGTCAAGTGGAATGCTTTGGTTAGGGTTGTTGTAGTCGGCTGAGTAGTGGCCAAGTTCGTGTATAACGGTAAACATATCTTGGTAACTTGGTCCAAAATAGCAATACGGAACTTTTGAATGTTGAAGTTTTATAGTAAAAGCACCGTCGTACGCGTTGTTTGAAGTAGCAATCACGTAGTTGTTAGAATTAAACATATCGTTCATACCCGTTTTTGACGACGTGTTTAATGTAGAAACGTATTCGCTTATATAATTAGCTGAAAAAGAGTTGTACGGTTTTGAAATAAGGTCTGAAGCCGTTTGCTTGTCGATATTAGATAGGTTAGAGTACGCTACGTAAAAATCTTCGTGCAACTTAGTGTAAAGTGGAACTATATACGTTTTAACGTAGTTAGTCATACTGTTAAGAGCGTTAGGCTCATAGTCGCGCTCATAAACAAGTTGGCTGGCGTAGGTATAGTAATTATCAAAATTAGTTAAAGTTGCAATTTCGTTATATTTTGTAACTATTTGGGCGTATATAGGTCCAGTTTTTTGTTGTAATTCAGCACTTGTAAAGGTTAAATATTCGCTAGTAAGTTCGTCAATTTCTAACTCTAAGTCGTTAACTTTTGAAGGAGCGTTGAATAAAGCGTTAACTTCATCGTCGCTCATGCCACTAAAAATATCACTTTTGAAAGGGCTATTTGAAAGCCACACGGCTTTAAACGCGTTTTTGTAACTTGCACGGGCTTGGTTTGCCGAAGTTAAAGCAAAGTTGTAGTTTTGCTTGTTTTTTTCAACCGTCATATCCGTAAAATAGTTAATTTGCGCTATTGCAAACTGTTCGTTAATGTAAAAAAGCCCGTTAACTAAGTTGTTTACGTACGACGTTACTGCAATTCTACTTTGTGACGACGGAAGTTGCCTTTCGGCTTGGCTTGCCGTTTCTAAATAAGAATCAACTTCGCTTTTAGTCAGCGTGAACTCAAGCGACGCGCCCGACGGTTTATAAAACGATATATTGCACGATACGGTTGAAAACAACGTAACAAGTGCCGTTAATAAAATAATAAATAGTTTTTTAAGTTTAGTTTTCATACTGTTAAACAAGGTAAAAATAAAATAACATATTTTAGTTTTAATAATTATATAGTTATTTTAGGCAAAAGTCAAATTATTATTACTTAAACGGTTTTTTATTCACCTTATTTTCATTTTTGCTTGCAATTTAAGGTTGCTACGCTAATGTGAAAAAGCATACGCCTTTTGTAATAAAAAATGACGCCTAATATTAAAAAAATACACTTAGAATTCTTGACAAATTCACGTAAATTTAGTAAAATTACGTATGGTAAAAGTTCGCGCAAGCGCGCGTTTAATAAGGAGTAATCGTATGGATTATCAAGGCACTATATCAAGGGGTGTTCGCGCACCTATCATCCGTCAAGGCGACGACTTAGTTCAAATCACAGCAGATTGCGTATGCAACGCTTCAAAAGAAGGGGGCTTTCCTATTCAAGATAAAGACGTTGTAGCCGTAACCGAAGCCGTACTTGCACGCGCACAAGGTAACTACGCAACTATTGACCAAATCGCTAGCGACGTAGCCGCAAAATTCGGCGATGAAACGGTTGGTTTAATTCTTCCTATCTTTTCAAGAAACCGTTTTTCTAAGGTTTTAGAAGGTATTGCAAAAGGCGTTAAAAAACTTATCGTTCAACTTGCTTATCCGTCAGACGCAGTTGGTAACAGTTTTGTTTCTTTCGAACAAATTATGGAAAAGGGCGTTAACCCTTACGTTGACGTGTTTACTGGTGAAGAATTCCACAAACTTTTCGGTAACGTTCGCCACACTTTCACTGGTGTAGACTATATCGATTATTATGAAAAAACTGGTAACTGCCAAGTTATTTTAGCAAACAATCCTTGTGAAATTTTAAAACATACTAAATTCGTTATTAACGCTGATATTCATACTCGTAAACGTACAAAACGCATTTTATTAAACGCTGGCGCTAAAAAAGTTGTTTCGCTTGATGAAATTTTAACTACTTCAGTTGACGGTAGTGGTTATAACGAACAATACGGTGTGTTAGGTAGCAACTTAGCAACCGAAAAAAGCGTAAAACTCTTCCCTCGTGAAGCACAAAAGTTTGTTGAAGACCTTCAAAAAGAACTTTTTGCCCGTACTGGTAAAAACGTTGAATGTATGGTTTATGGCGACGGTGCTTTCAAAGACCCTGTTGGTGGTATTTGGGAACTTGCTGACCCTGTTGCAAGCCCTGCTTACACTAAAGGTTTAGAAGGTAAACCAAACGAAATTAAACTTAAATACCTTGCCGATAACGATTTAGCAGGCCTTTCTGGTGAAGAAGCTATTAAAGCAATGAAAGAACTTATTAAAAACAAGGAAGAAGACCTTGTTGATAATATGAAAAGCCAAGGTACTACTCCACGTCAAATTACTGACCTTTTAGCGTCGCTTGCCGACCTTACTAGTGGTAGTGGTGATAAGGGTACTCCTATTATATTAATTCAAAATTATTTCAAAAACTTCTCAATGTAACGTTCTTCCGTATTGCTTGCATTTAAGTTGATAAAGGCTTGATAAGTAAATGAAAGAATTTAAACTTAAAATTATATAAACTTAAAATAGGGCAGTTCGCCCTATTTTTAATAGGTAATTATGAAAACTTTAGTTGTTGCATCAAATAATAAAGGTAAACTTAAAGAAATCAAGGCTATTTTAGGTGGCGTTTATAACGTTGTGCCCATGGCTGAACTTGGCTATAATGCTGAAATTGAAGAAGACGGGGCTACCTTTTATGAAAACGCTTTAATTAAAGCAAAAGCCGTTTCGCTTGCGTTAGGCGTTGATGCGCTTGCTGACGATAGTGGGCTTTGTGTTACGGCTCTTAACGGTGCTCCGGGAATATACAGCGCGCGTTATTCTGGCGAACACGGTAACGATAAAGAAAACAATAATTTACTACTTAAAAATCTTGAAAAAGTGGCCGATAGGTCGGCTAAATTCGTTTCTAGCGTAGTTTTATATACCGTTAATGGCGAAATTTTTTCAGGTTACGGCGAAACAAACGGCACAATTTTATTTAAAGAAGAAGGCGAAAACGGTTTTGGTTATGACCCACTTTTTTATTCTATCGACTTAAATAAACCTTTCGGAATAGCGTCAAGTGAAGAAAAAAACGCCGTGTCGCATAGATACCGTGCACTTTGCGACTTGCGTAAAAAGTTAGGTGATAAGTAATGAAAACGATAGTTGCGCTTTCAGATACTCACGGTAACGTACAAGCCTTAGAAAGTTTAACGGGGCTTTTTAGTGAGTGCGATTATATTGTGCATTTAGGTGACGGTGCGCGTGATATGAAAAATTATTACGCCGATTACGGCAATAAAATTTACCAAGTAAACGGCAATTGCGACGTAATGGCGTACGGCTTAAAATACTTTGTTTTAGAAGTTGAAAAGGTGCGAATTTTATTAACTCACGGCGACGTGTACGGGGTTAAAAACGGACTAAATAAGGTTAAAGATTACGCTAAAAGTTTAGATTGTAGCGTTGTTTTATACGGGCATACACATCAAGCCGAAATTCAAGAAATTGAAGGTGTTATGCTAATAAATCCTGGTTCGTTATCATACTTTACTACCGAAAAATCAATTGCGTACGTTATAGTTAACGGAGAAAAGGTAGTTGCTAAAATAAATAAAACGGCTGTAAAAAATTAAATTTTAAAAACTGCGTTAAAATGTTTGACAAGTGGGGTTTTCTTTGCTATAATCTTTAAGCATTGTGAAAGAAGTGCGGGTGTAGTTCAATGGTAGAACCCCAGCCTTCCAAGCTGGTCGCGTGGGTCCGATTCCCATCACCCGCTCCAAAAACAACGTTGAAGAGCGTAATATGCGCCAGTAGCTCAGCTGGATAGAGCACCGCCCTTCTAAGGCGGGTGTCAGGAGTTCGAGTCTCTTCTGGCGCGCCACTATTACGGCGAGAGTAGCTCAGTCGGTTAGAGCGCCCGAGTGTGGTCCTGGAGGTCGTGGGTTCGATTCCCATCTCTCGCCCCATATTTACGCGTTGGGGTGTCGCCAAGCGGTAAGGCACCGGATTTTGATTCCGGTATTCGTAGGTTCAAATCCTGCCACCCCAGCCAAAATTCTTTTTATGTTCGTGGTCCACTAGCTCAGGTGGTAGAGCACTTGACTTTTAATCAAGTTGTCCGGAGTTCGAGTCTCCGGTGGATCACCAAATGCGCCTTTAGCTCAGTTGGTAGAGCAACTGACTCTTAATCAGTGGGTCCTGGGTTCGAGTCCCCGAAGGCTC
>JAGBYC010000120.1 GCA_017628935.1 Clostridia bacterium
CAATAGCGTAACAAGTATAGGTGAATATGCGTTCTGTAATTGTACTAATTTAACAAGCGTAGTAATAGGTGATAGCGTAACAAGTATAGTCAGTGGTGCGTTCTATAATTGTGATAATTTAACAAGTATAAAGTTTAATGATACTTCTACTTGGTATAGAACAACAAATTCTGATTACACAGGCGGAACGCAAATAGACGTTACTAACCCAAGTACTAATGCAACGAATTTTAAATCAACTTATTACAATTACTACTGGTATAAAATTTAATAACATAAAAAAAGGAGCGTTTTTACGCTCCTTTTAATTTATTAATTAAACTTCTTCTGTAATTAAGTTGTTTTTAACTGCATCAAAGTCATCTTCAATTTCTTTTGATGGTTTTTTAGTTAACAATGAAACCACAACGATAAGTAATGCAGAGAATAAGAACGCTGGCAATAATTCGTAAATACCGAAAATTCCACCTAAAGGTTTAAGTAAAAGTTTCCAAATAAATACCATAGCGCCACCACCTACCATACCTGCAATAGCGCCCCACTTATTAGTGCGTTTCCAGAAAAGCGAGAAAATCATAATAGGTCCAAACGTTGCGCCAAAACCAGCCCACGCAAACGACACTATAGTAAATATAACGCTATCTTTATCAAGGGCAATAAGCATAGCAATTAAAGCAATTACAAGTAACGTGATACGTGAAGTCCACATAACTTGTTTTTCAGTAGCGTCTTTTTTAAAAATACCTTGGTAAATATTTTTTGCAACTGAAGAAGATGCAATTAAAAGGTAACTATCGCTTGAGGAAATTGTTGCCGCCAAAATACCAGCCATAACGAAGCCTGCTAAAATAGGAGGAAGCGAACTTGTTGCAAGGGTAATGAAAATGTTTTCAGAATCTGAAGCAGTTATATGAGCAGTAGGGAAAACCTTTCTACCTATAATACCTATAAATACTGCAACGGCAAGTGAAATTACAACCCAAATGGTAGCAATACGTCTTGAAGCTACAAGTTCCTTTTCTTTTCTAATAGCCATAAAGCGTAAAAGAACTTGTGGCATACCAAAGTAGCCAAGACCCCAAGCAAGTGTTGAAACAACGGTAAGGAAACCGTATTCATTAGCTTCACCGAATAAAGGAAGCCCGTTTTGAATAATTTGTTCGCCTGCTTCGTTAGTAGAAGGGTTTGCTAAACCAAACAATTCAAAAAAGCCAGGAATATTATTCGCGTTTTCAATAACTGCGCCGATACCACCTGCCATAGTAGTGCCGATAATAACAATAACGGTAAGCGCAATAATCATAACTATTGCTTGCATAAAGTCAGAAGCGCTTTCTGCAAGGAAACCACCAAGGATAGTGTAAACTAAAACGAAAATTGCACCAAGTATCATCATCGTTTCATATTTTGCGCCAAACAACGTAGAGAAAAGTTTACCACAAGTAACGAAACAGCTTGAAGCATATACGGTAAAGAAAATTAAAATAAACACTGCAGAAATAGTCATTATAATTTTTTTACCACCTTCTTTAGCGTCGCTTTCACGGAAACGGTTAGAGAAAAAGTCTGGTAAAGTAATAGAATTGTTTGCGCGAACACTATAACGGCGTAAACGTTTAGAAATTAATAACCAGTTAAGGTAAGTACCTATTGCTAAACCGATAGCAGTCCATAAAGCGTCTGCTAAACCACACCAGTATGCTACGCCGGGAAGACCCATTAAAAGCCAACCACTCATATCCGACGCTTCAGCGCTCATAGCAGTTACCCAAGGACCAAGAGAACGGCCACCTAAAAAGTAACTTTCAGAATCAGAATTTGCTTTTTTAGCAAATGAAAGACCTATAATTATTACTGCTGCCATGTATATAGCCATAGCAATTAAAATTTGTAAAGTGTTTTCATCCATAATTATTCCACCATCTGCAAATAAAATATGTTGCAAGTATACACTATTTTTAATTAAAAATCAAATTATTTTTCGCGTTTTTTACAATTTAAGTAAAAAGTATTTTTAAAATAGTAGTTTTAAACTAAAACCACTTAGTTATTATTGAAAAATTTTTAAAAATAATATACAATATTTTTATGAATAATTTTAAGCTTAATTTTGAAATAGTTCCTACCGGGGCTTGGAATAATAACTTGCGTACCGTTTTATCAAAAAAGGCGTGGGATTTTATTAGAAAAGACGCGTACGCCCGTGCTAACGGCAAATGCAGTATTTGTAATAAGCCCGTTAAACGCTTAGAGGCGCACGAAAAGTGGAGTTATAATAAAAATACCGGCGTTCAAAAGTTAGAAGACGTTATTGCCGTTTGCCACGCTTGTCATAGCGTTATACATATCGGCAGAACTCAACTTTTAGGCTTTGAAAACGATGCAATTAATCATTTTAAAAGGGTAAATAATTGCGATTATCAAGGCTATATTAAAGCGCTTTCAACAGCCACCGAAGAAAGCGTAAACTTATCAACGGTGGACAGTTGGAGTTTAGATTTAACTTGGCTACAACGTTTTATTGATGAAAAATAATTAAAATGTTTAATTATACCCGTATAATTACTTGCAAAAAGCCTATTAAGGTGCTAAAATAAATTAAATTTAAGGAGGACTTAATTATGAAAAGAGTTGTTACTATTCAAGATATTTCTTGTCTTGGCAAATGCTCACTTACCGTTGCGTTACCTATAATTTCGGTGTTTGGCGTAGAAACTTGCGTAATTCCAACAGCCGTATTATCAACGCACACTATGTTTAAAAACTTTACTTTCCGTGACCTTACTTGCGATATGCGTCCTATCTTAAAACATTGGCAAGATGAAAAATTTGAATTTAACGCTATCTACACAGGTTACCTTGGTAGTTTTGAACAAATAAACCTTGTAAAAGAATATTTTGCAGCGCTTAAAAACGATAATTGCGTTACCGTTGTTGACCCTGTTATGGCTGATAACGGCAAACTTTACCCAGGTTTTACAGTAGACTTTGCTAAAGAAATGGCTACTTTATGCGCTACGGCAGACTATATCGTTCCTAACTTAACCGAAGCGTGCATTATGCTTGATAAAGAATATATTGAAAAGGGATATTCGCGCGAATATATTAAAGATATTTTACTTTCGCTTGCTAACCTTGGCGCAAAAACTGCAATTTTAACCGGCGTTAGTTTTGCCGACGGCGAAACGGGCGTTATGGGTTACGATAGCCAAACTAAAGAATTTTTTGAATATTATCATAAACGTATTGACGCATCGTATCACGGTACGGGCGATATTTTCTCAAGCACTTTCGTTGGCGCGCTTACTAAAGGCTATAAAGTTTTAGACGCGTTAAAAGTTGCTTGCGACTATACTGCAAAATGCGTTGAAATTACCGTTAATAACCCTAACTCTGTAAAATACGGCGTTGAATTTGAAAACGCTATTCCTTACCTTGTAAAAAAATTAGAAAATGAATAATGCGTTTATACGCTCTAAAGCCGTATTTGGTGATGATGGGCAATTAAAACTTAATAATTCTCACGTTGCTATTTTCGGCTTAGGTGGGGTTGGAAGTTACGCAGTAGAAGCGCTTGTGCGTGCTGGCGTTGGAGAGTTTACTCTTATTGATAACGACGTATACTCTACTTCTAATTTAAACCGTCAACTTTACGCTACCGTAAACACTATTGGTGCGCTTAAAACTGAAACGGCTAAAAATCGTATTTTAGAAATCAACCCTTTAGCAAAAGTAAACGTTATAAATAAGTTTATTTTAGAAGGCGACGATAGTATTGATTTTACTAAATTTTCTTACGTTATAGATGCTATCGATACCGTTTCAGGCAAAATGCATATCATTAAAAAGTGCAAAAGTTTAGGCGTAAGCGTTATTAGTTGTATGAGCGCTGGCAATAAGTTAGACGCTACTAAATTTATGGTTGCCGACCTATTTAAAACTAAGGCTTGTCCACTTTGTAAAGTTATGCGTAAACTTTGTAAAGACGCGGGTATAGTCGAATTAAAAGTAGTTTATAGTGAAGAAGAACCTATAAAAATTAACGATGAAAGTTTTTTAAATAATGAACTTAAAGGCAATCGTCCTGCACCTTGTAGCGTGTCGTTCGTCCCATCAGTTATGGGGCTAATTGCAGGCGGTGAAGTTATTAAAGACATAGTGGGTATATTATGAAATTAAGTAAAAACGCATTTTACCCAGCGTGTATAATAACGGCAGGTATTTTTTGGGGCTTATCAAGTTTGTTTGTAAGAGGCTTAGAGGCAAACGGCGTTTCGATGGCTGAAATTTGCTTTTTACGTGCAACCGTTGCTATGGCTATTATGGTTATAGCGTTTGCTATATTAAGCCCGTCAACTTTCAAAATTAAAATTAAAGATATTTGGATTTTTGCTTTATCGGGTGTAATTAGCATTTTAGGTGTTAGTTACACCTACTTTACGGCAATAGAATTGTCGTCGGCATCGTTTGCGTGCATAATGATGTATACTGCGCCTATTTTCGTTGCAATATTTTCACGCGTACTTTTTAAAGAAAAAATTACTTTAGGGAAAATTATGTGCTTAGTAGTAACTTTTACTGGTTGCGTAATGTGCGCATATAAAGAAGGTGGTTTTTCAGTTGACTTGCCAGTAATTTTAGTAGGCTTAGCGTCGGGCGTGGCGTATGCGTCGTATAGCGTGTTTTCGCGTCTTGCAACTGATAAAGGGTACGGAGCGAACACTATAATGTGCTATTCGTTTATATTCGCTGCAATAGGTTCTGCAATACTTGTTCCTTACGATAAACTTGCTTACAATATAGCAAGTGGCAACGTTGATATTTTAACGGTGCTTGGGCTTGGAGTAATAGTAACGGCAATACCGTACTTAGCGTACACCGTTGGGCTTAAAGGCGTAGAAATGGGCAAAGCGTCTATTATGGCGTGCATTGAAATTGTAACTGCAACGTTACTTGGCATAATTGCCTTTAACGAAGTTCCTGAAATTATTGCAATTATAGGTATGGTTACGGTGTTTGCAGGCGTGGTTATGATGAACGTTTCTAACCCACCTAAATTACTTAAAGGAGTAGAAAATGACTAAAAAAGAATTAGGAATTAGTTATTTTAAAAAAGGTTACAACTGCGCTCAAGCCGTTATTTTAGCGTTTAGCGATAAACTTGGCGTTAGTGAAGACGTAGCCGTAAAGTTAATTTCGGGTTTTGGTGGTGGCTTTGGCCGTATGCGTGAAGTGTGTGGCGCTGTGTCGGGTATGGTTGCCGTTTTAAGCGCTGCTCATGGCTACGCTAACCCAGAAGACAATGCAGGCAAAATGGCGCTTTATCAAACTATACAAGGGCTTATGAATAAGTTTAAAGAAGAAAACGGCTCGTATATTTGTGGCGAATTATTGTCACTTCCTAACGGTGCGTCGTCGCCTATTCCTGAAGCGCGCACTAACGAATATTATAAAAAACGCCCTTGTGCAGAACTTGTTGGTTCGGCTTGTGAAATTTTAGAAAATTATTTTAACGCTTAATAAAAGCCTTGCAAAACGCAGGGCTTTTTAATGCTTTTTACTTAACTTGACAAATTAAATAAAATCTATTAAAATATATCTAACTTATTTATAAGGAGACTTTTATGAAAATTGCAATTACTGCTGACAGCACTATCGACTTAACTAATGAACTTTTACACAAATACGATATTAAAACTATTCCAGTTTCTATTTTACTTGGCGAAACTGAATATTTAGATGGTGAAATTACACTTGAAGACGTATTTGCTTACGTTGATAAAACGGGCGTTTTACCTAAAACAAGTGCCGTTAACGAAGTTCGCTTTACTGAATTTTTTGAAAAAGTTTTAACTGAATATGATGCTATTATTCACTTTGATATTTCTTCTGAGGCAAGCGCTATGTATAACAACGCCGTTGCTGCGTCTAAAAACTTTAACGGTAAAGTTGAAGTTGTCGACTCACGCGTGTTATCTTCAGCAATAGGTTTACTTGCTATTAACGCCCGTGAACTTTTAGATGCTGGTGAAGATTATAAAGCCGTTGCTGATAAAATGCGTAAACGTACGTCAAGCGTACAAGCAAGTTTCGTTATCGAACGACTTGATTATTTATTTAAAGGTGGTAGATGTTCGTCGCTTGCATTACTTGGCGCAAATATTTTAAAAATTCGTCCGTCAATTTTACTTAAAGACGGTAAAATGGGTAGCCACAATAAATACCGTGGTAAAATGGAAATGGTTGTTAGAAAATATTGTGAAGACACTTTAAAAGAATTCAACACACCAGATAAATCACGCGTTTTCGTTACCTATACTACTGCAACTGATGAAATGATTGAAATTGCAAAATCAATAGTTACCGAATACGGCTTTAACGAAGTGTTAGTTACCCGTGCAGGTTGTACCGTAGGTTCTCACTGTGGTGGTAATACGTTGGGTATATTATACATCAACGATTCTAACGACTAATAAGCGTCGCAATACTGCGTTTACTGCTTAGGCTCAACACTTCAACAACCAACAAGGTTAGCTTCAGCGTTTCGCCTTAGCGAGCCTTGTTTTGCTTGCTTCTTACCCGTTAGAAAGGTTTAATAACCAAAATATTTTGTGAGCCTTGCCTAACTTGTTTTTTAGTCCTTAAAACTTGTTTAAGCGAGCCTTGTTTTGCTTGCTTCTTACCCGTTAGAAAGGTTTAACACCCAAAATATTTTGTGAGCCTTGCCTAACTTGTTTCTTAGCCCTTAAAACTTAATTAAAATAGGGCAAACGCCCTATTTTTTATAAGGAATTTATGCAAACTTTAGTTTTTGATGCTGAATATTTTAATATTGAAGACACCCTTCGTTGTGGGCAAACTTTTAGGTTTTTTCCTTATAAAAAAGGGTATATAGTTATTTCGCTTGATAAGGTTTGTTATGCCTATAATGAAAACGGCAAAGCGTATATTGAAACAGATTTTCCTAACTACTTTTATAACTACTTTGATTTAGGCGTTGATTATAGCAAAATTGTTAATAGTGCGCTTTCATATAATATTAGCGTGTTAACTAAGGCCGTAACGCTTGGCAAGGGGATTAGAATACTTCGTCAAGATAGCGTTGAAACGTTATATCATTTTATAATTTCGCAAAACAACAATATACCACGCATACAAAGTAGCATTGAAAAATTATCAACTTTATACGGGCAAAAAATACTTTCGCCGTTTGGTGAGTTTTACGCTTTTCCTACTGTAGAAGCACTAAATAACCTAACTATAAGCGACTTTTTGGCAGTTGGCTTAGGTTATAGGGCAGAGTATTTAAAAACTTTAAGTAGTGATATTATTTTAAATAAAATAAACGTTGAAAATTTAAAAACCTTATCGGCAACCGACCTATACAACGCGTTAATAAGTATTAAAGGCGTAGGTGATAAAGTTGCAAACTGCGTAACGCTTTTTGGCTTTTATAAAACTAAAAGTTTTCCAGTGGATACGTGGATAGAAAAAATTTATAAAACTGATTTTGTAGGCGTGCTTACAAACCGTAAAAAAATTACCGAATATTTTATAAGTTTATTTGGCGACAACGCAGGATATTTTCAGCAATATTTATTCCATTATAAACGTAATTTAGAATAATAAAATTCGCAAGTTTATACTTGCGAATTTTATTTTACTATATCTATAACTTCATATAAGTTTTTAATTTCATAGTCTACTTTATAACCGTTTATAAGAGGTTTGTTTTTAGGG
>JAGBYC010000121.1 GCA_017628935.1 Clostridia bacterium
AAAAGCAATTACTAACGTAGACCTTTACGAGGCAATTAACAAAGTGTTAATCGGCCCTCAAAAGAAAAGCCGTGTGGTAACTGAAAGCGATAAACGAATTACGGCGTATCACGAAGCAGGCCACGCGATTTTAGCAAGACTTTTACCTGGTTGCGACCCAGTTCAAGAAGTTTCAATTATTCCACGTGGTTTGGCTGCCGGTTATACAATGACTAGACCTGACAACGACAACACTCACGTAAACAAAAGCGACCTTTTAGACTCTATCGTAATGACGCTTGGTGGACGCGTTGCTGAAGAACTTATCATTAAAGATATTTCTGCAGGTGCATCAAACGATATTAGCGTGGTTACTGATAACGCGCGTAAGATGGTTACTGAGTGGGGTATGTCTGATAAGATAGGTCCTGTAAATTATAGTGGCGAAGGTCAAGTATTTATAGGTAAAGATATGCAAACGCGCGCAACGTACAGCGAGGCGTTAGCACAAATTATCGACGAAGAAGTTGAACTTATTATTAAAAACGCACACCAAAAAGCAACTAAGCTTTTAAAAGAAAACAAATCTAAACTTGATAATATGGCGCGTTTACTTGTTGAGCGTGAAACTATTTATCAAGACGAAGTTGATATGATTATGAACGGCGTTGACGCTAACGAAATTATGAAAATTATGGAAGCGCGCGACGAAAACTACCGTGACAATCCGTTTTATAAAATGACGGAAAAAATGGAAAACGAAGAAGGTGTAGCAAAAAGCGAAAACGTTGAAAATTCCGTAGAAAACCCTACGGAAATCGCTACTGAAAACAGCGAAAGCGTTAACGAATAACCCTAAACAAACACACAAAAACAAACGAAACGGGGTAATATTATGGGAGAAATAATATCTTTTTCAAATCAAAAAGGTGGCGTAGGTAAAACTACTACTTGTGTAAACGTGTCGGCGTATCTTGCAAAGTTTGGCAAGAAGGTTTTAATAGTTGATATGGACCCTCAAGGCAACGCAACTACGGGGCTTGGCTTAGATAAAAGCGCAGTAAAAAGTTCGGTATATAATCTTTTAATTGACGACGCAAGCGTGTACGACGTTGTTCAACCAACTAACGTTGAAAATTTAGACATATTGCCGTCTTCAATAGAGCTTGCAGGTGCTGAAGTTGAAATAGTTTATATTCCTAACAGAGAAAAGAAACTTTTTGAAAAGTTAAGCGAAATTAAAGACAGTTACGATTATATTTGTATCGACTGTCCTCCATCACTTGGTCTTTTAACAATCAACGCGCTTGCAGCGTCTGACGGCGTTATAATTCCTATTCAATGCGAATATTACGCGCTTGAAGGGTTATCGCAACTTATGAACTCTATTAAACTTGTAATAAAGCACCTTAACAAAAAACTTAAAATTAAAGGTGTTTCGCTTACTATGTTTGATGGAAGAGCGCTTGTAAGCAAGCAAATTGCAAACGAAATTCGCACTTATTTTGACAAAAGTGTGTTTAACACGGTTGTTCCAAGAAATATTCGCGTGTCTGAAGCGCCAAGTCACGGCGTTCCAGTAATGATGCACGACCCTAAGTGCGCAGGTGCAAGAGCGTACCACGATTTAACTAAAGAAATATTAGAAAGGAGTGAAAATTATGGCGGTTAATAAAGGTTTAGGTAGAGGCCTTTCGGCACTTTTTCAATCAACTGAAGACGATTATAGCAAAAATTTAGGCGTTACCGAAGAAGAACTTAAAACGGGTGTTTTAGAAATAAAATTAACCGACGTTTACGCTAACCCTAACCAACCACGTAAACTTTTCGACCCTAAAGCCCTTGACGAATTAGCGTCGTCAATTAAAGCAAACGGCGTTATTATGCCTATCGTTGTTAATAAAGACGACGACGGTAAGTATATGATTATCGCCGGTGAAAGAAGATATCGCGCATCGCGTTTAGCAGGCAAAGAAGTAATACCTGCTATCGTTAGAAATTATAGCGAACGTCAAGTTAAGGAAATTGCACTTATTGAAAACTTACAACGTGAAGACCTTAATCCTATCGAAGCGGCAAACGCTATGAAACAACTTATGGAAGATTATTCTTTAACACAAGAAGAACTTTCAGAACGTATCGGCAAAAGCCGTTCTGCAATAGCAAACACCCTTCGTTTGTTAACGCTTGACGCCGAAGTAATTAAAATGGTAGTTTCAAACAAACTTTCGCAAGGCCACGCACGTGCGTTGATTACTTTACCTACCGACGTTCAACAAAAAATTGCTCAACGCGCCGTTTCTGAAGGGTTATCAGTTCGTGACGTAGAGCAAGCAGTTAAAGAATATTACAACCCTCCTGAACTTGTTAAAAAAATCAAAAAAGTTCAAAATCAACAAGAAATGAGTGCTGAACTTAAAGATTTAATTAACCGTATGCAACAAACTTTTGCAACTAAGGTTTCGGCTATCGGTAACGACAAAAAGGGCAGAATTTATATCGATTATTACACTCGTGATGATTTAGATAGGCTTTGCGATATTATTGATTTTATTGAAAAATCAGGTAAAAATTTTTAAAGGTTAATTATATATAATTAAAAGCAACCGTTAAAATACGGTTGCTTTTACATAAGATTATGCTAAAATTTAAAAAACTTAACGAAAAAAACTTAAAAATAGTAAAACGCTATATTCAAAAATTTCCGTTAAAAGTTTGCGATTTTTCTCTTGGCGTTATTTATATGTGGCAAAACTTTTTTAAATATGAGTTTTGTGAAGTTGAAAACACGCTTATTTTAAAACTTCATTACGGTAATGAAGAGTGGTATCTTCCACCCGTTGGCGAAAACGTTGAAAATGCCGTTAGTGAACTTGAGAAATACGTAGTTGAAAACTATAAACCGTTGCGTTTTACTTGCGTTGACGAAAGTGTGTTAGCTTTTTATCAAAATAGGTACGGTAACGGCGCAACGTATGATTACGATAGAAAATGGTCTGACTATATTTACGATATTAACGAAATTAGCACGTTTACGGGCAAAAAGTTTAGTGGTCAGCGTAACCATATAAATAAGTTTAAAAAACTTTACGGTGGGTACGAATATAAAACTATAACTAAAAACGACTTGCCTAAACTACACGCGCTTTTAACAGAGTATAAAAAAGACCATAAAAAAATGGGCAGGGTTGAAAAGGGCGAGTTTGAAAATACCGTAAAACTTTTAAACGTGTTTTTAAAGCTGGGGCTTTTTGGCGCGTATATTGAATATAACGGTAAGCCAATTTCGTTTTCGATAGGCGAATACGTTGGCGATACGTTAGTTATTCACGTAGAAAAGGCTTTAAGAGAATATCAGGGCGTATATCCTACCACTTTTAACGAGTTTGTAAACAAATTTAAAAAAGACGGCGTGCATTTTATCAACCGTGAAGACGATAGTGGCGACGAAGGGTTAAGAACGTCGAAACTTCAATATAAACCTATTAAACTTTTAAACAAGTATTACGTTGAAGTGAAAAATCCGTTCAACGTTAAAAAAATGCCGTCTATTAAGTATGGTGGGCTTTATTTTAATAAAATAACTGAAGAAGACAAAGAAAATTACTACCGTTTATACGTAAACAAGTCGCTTAACAAATACTGGGGTTACGATTATACAAAACATCTTCCTAACGCCACGGCAAACGACTTTTTAAATATGGTAAAAAGTGATTATAAAAATAAATTCAACGTTTGTTTGGCTGTTCGTGAAAGTAAAAACGGAGCGCTTATAGGCGAGGCTGTATTACACAACTTTGGCTACGACAACACCGTTGAAATAGGCGTAAGGCTTTTTAAAAAATATCACGGCAAAGGCTACGGCAAAAAGGTTTTTACAACAATGAGCAACTACGTTAAAACAACGCTTAATAAAATTCCCGTAGCAAAGGCGTACAAGCAAAATAGTAGCTCAATTAACGCTATGCTTAAAACGGGGTTTACCATAGTTAAAGAAGACAAAAAATTCTACTATTTTACAAAAAACTGAATAAAACTGTAAAATCATAGATATAATGCGAGAAAATGCGAAAATGTTGATAACTATGTTAATAACTTTTTATTTTGTTGATAAACGGTAAAAATTTTTCATTTTTTTCGAAAATATGCTAAAAAATGCTTTACAAATAAAAATAAAAAGTGTAATATAATCGCATAAATAAATTTGCTCATCATTTCCCCCTTATCATATATTTTCAAGTGGCAGTTTACGTTATTCGCAAACTGTCATTTGACTTTTCTAAAGTGTTATAAACTGCGTTATGCTTTGTTTCTACAAAATATTGTTGACCCCGATAACCAACAAGGTTAATCGTGTCCAAAATATTTTGTGAGCCTTGCCTAACTTGTTTCTAACCCTTTATGGTTAAGGGGGTTAAAAAGGTTTGCTTGCATCTAACATGTTGCACATCATTAAAATTTTACTCAGTCGCTTACGTTGTTCGCGCAACTTGTTTCTAACCCTTTATGGTTAAGGGGGTTAAAAAGGTTTGCTTGCATCTAACACGTTGTACATCATTAAAATTTTACTCAGTCGCTTACGTTGTTCGCGTAACTTGTTTCTAACCCTTTATGATTAGGGGAGATAAAAATTTATTTTATAACTAAACAGAAGGTTTTCGGAAAACACTTCAAAATAAAAAAACCGAGGTATTGAAAATGTTAAAATCTAATAAGAGTATAGGCTCTAAGTTGGCAAGGGCAGGCGTTATTGCTTGCGTTTATGCCGTAACAACAATGTGCTTACCGTTTATGTCGTACGGAAGCGTGCAACTTCGCTTTTCTGAAGCGCTTACCATGTTGCCGTTACTTATTCCAGAGGCAGTGGTAGGCTTGTTTGTAGGGTGCTTGATTGCAAACCTTATAGGTAACGGTATAATCGACGTTGTTTTTGGTTCGTTAGCAACGCTTATTGCAGGGCTTTTAACCTATCTTGTTGGAAAACTTATTAAAAACGAAGTTTTAAAGGTTGCTGTTGGTGGTTTTTTCCCCGTTATAGTAAACGCCATAGTAATTCCTTTTACTTTCTTGCTTATAACAGAGCTTGAATCACTTTACTTAATAAACTTCGTGTCTATTTTCGTTGGGCAGTTTATAGCCGTGTATTTGTTTGGAGCGTTGCTTTACGTAGCAATTAAAAAATATTT
This sequence comes from Clostridia bacterium, assembly GCA_017628935.1. GTDB lineage: Bacteria > Bacillota > Clostridia > Christensenellales > Borkfalkiaceae > HGM11412. Next base: position 5,166 of record JAGBYC010000121.1, read on the forward strand.
CAAATAAAAAATGCGACGCTGTCGCGTCGCATTTATAAAAGTTTAAGTTAGCGTTACCTATCGTCGTTTTCTAAAAACAAATAGTCGTAATTAAAATCGTCAACGAAATCGTCTTTAGTAAGTTTAAGTGAGTTAAAATTTTCAAAACACTCACGGTGATACGGTATAATTATAGGGGTTGAAAGGTCAAGTTTTTGCGCTAAAGCCGAAACGTAGTCGAAAAACTCGGCGCTAACGTAGTCGTTAATACTGTTGTACGACGCCTTCTTTACCGTTTTGTGATTTTTAACTAATTTTGCACTAATTTTTATCATAAAAAAATTCTATCACACATTTGTGCTTTTTGCAAGGAGATTATTATGGGTGGTAAACAAATTTCTGAAAACGTTATATCTCGCTTACCTAAATACTACCGTTATCTTCAAGAATTAGAGGTGAAGAAAATAAATAGAGTGTCAAGCAAGCAAATTTCAGAGGCGCTTAATTTAACGGCGTCACAAGTTAGGCAAGACCTTTCTAACTTTGGTGGCTTTGGTCAGCAAGGTTACGGGTACGACGTTGACTACTTAAAAGCGTGCATACGTGAAATTTTGGGGCTTAATACTTTTCATAATGCAATAATTATCGGTGGCGGACGTATCGGCCAAGCACTTGCTAACTATAAAGGTTTTGCTAGTGAAAACGTTTACGTGCGTGCCGTGTTTGATATTAACGTTTCAAAAGTGGCTAAAATTGACGGGGTTGACGTTTACGATATGGCTGAACTTGATGCGTACGTTTCTAATCATAAAGTTGACGTAGCTATAATTTCAGTTCAAAAAGAAGAGGCGAAAAAGGTTGCAGAAAAAGTAGTTGCTTTAGGCGTTAAGGCTATTTGGAATTTTGCTCCTATCGACCTTAATTTTGGTTCGCGCGCTGTGTGTGAAAACATAAATATGAGCGAAAGTTTAATGCGTCTTATATATAAAGCGAAAAGTTAACTTTTAAAAATGCCTGCTTGTTACGATTAAATTAAAAACGGCGCAAAAATTTTAAGGCAACTTTTTTTCGAAAAATGGCGAAATATATTTGACAAGTTTTTAAATTTCATATATAATACTAAGGCATTTGAGATAAATGCCTACATGGCGGCGTAGCTTAGCTGGTTAGAGCGGCCGGTTCATACCCGGCAGGTCGTTGGTTCGAATCTGACCGCCGCTACCAATTAAACCCCCGCTAAGAACAATATATGGCCCCTTGGTCAAGCGGTTAAGACATCGCCCTTTCACGGCGGTAACACGAGTTCGAATCTCGTAGGGGTCACCACGATAAAAAGCACAGGTTAAGTCCTGTGCTTTTTTCGTGCCCCCACGAGATTTGAACGTAGTTCGGTGCTTGCATCAACCGAGGGTTTCCCTACATAGTAGGGTGTCGGTTGTATCTCGTAGGGGTCACCAAATAAAAAAGCACTTGCTTAACAAAGTAGGTGTTTTTTAATATTGTAAGAGTTCTGTTTTTTAGTTTTATATCAAAAATTATTGCAAGCGACAAAAGAACCCAAATTTCAACACTCTCTACAGTTTTTAACAAAAACAAAATGATAAAATCATATTGTGTTGTTGTTAAAAAAGGAGTGCGCGCATGATAATTGAAATGTTTAATTTTTGGTGGTTCTTTTGGGTGTTTGTGTCGGCAGGGTTAATCGTTGGGCTTTACTTTGCGCTTAAAAACGCGCCTATAGTTGCGCAAAAGGGCGTTTTGTTCGCAATTTTGGTAGTCGGATTACTGCTACATTTTCTAAAAGCATACATTCCGCCGTATTCAGTAGACGAGTCGCGCATGCTTCGTGATTCATGGTTTATCAACATTTGTGGAGCAAACGTTGCACTCTTTCCGTTTATATTTTTAAGCAAAAACGCGCACTTAAAAGATTATATGTTTTACATCGGTGTGATAAGTGGTTTTATCGCAATTTTGTACCCGATAGAACCGATTGAAAAAATCGACCAAACGGCAGAATTTTGGGATATTATTCGTTTTTATTATCATCACTGGGAGCTTATCACCGTGCCTCTACTAATGGTTTTATTAAAACTGCATTCAATTTCGTACAAGCGCGTGTTGTCTGCGCCAATAGGATTGCTGGCTCTAATGCTTTTTATAATGTTAAACCAGTTGTTTCAAAGTGAGTTAGGGTTTATTCCTTTGCGTAGCGAAGATTTTTTCAAAATTAATTATAAAAACACGTCGTACATATGGGGACCGAAAACGTCTGACGGCATAGGAAAGTTTTTGGCGTCGCTTTGCCCTAATTTTTTTAAGGTTGTTCCGGTTGGACAGTTTGCAGGGCAAGAAAAATACTGGCCGTGGTTTTGGCTTATATTTCCGGCGTTTATTTTGGTAACTCCGTTGGCGTTTGCGCTTAGTATAGTTTTTGATAGCAAAAATTTTGCAAACGACGTCAAGCGATTAAAGGTTAGGTTAACGGTAAGAGGAAAAGGCAAATAACGCGCTATAGTGCGCTAAAAATTAAAATAAGACGGCTTATATATGCCGTCTTTTTAACTAAATTGTTAACTTTTATTTGGGTTTGGGTGTAAAACTATTGCAAAAAACAAATAATGTGGTATAATATTGTTGTTTTAATATTAGCCGCGTTTTGCGCGCAATATTTATATTTTGGTTTCTTAGTTAAATGGATATAACAAGCCCCTCCTAAGGGCTGAGTAGAGTCGGCTTTTTATCGTTAAAATGCTCAAAAAATGGCAAAAATAGGGGTTAAAACCCCAAAAAAGTGCAATTTTTGGTGTTTCGTATTAATACGCTGGAATTGATTTGGAATTATTGATTTCAAAATGGCTAAATTTTAAGCCCTAAAAAACGTTAATATTTTTGCTCGAAAAATTTCAATTTGGAATTATTTTTGGAATTAAATAAGGGCAAAGTAGAGTCAAAATTTAATAATTTCTGCTCATAGTTAAACGGATATAACGGAGCCCTCCTAAGGCTCAATTCGGGGTTCGATTCCCTGTGGGCAGGCCACGAAACAGTCTTTTTTACCACAAAAAAGGCTGTTTTTTGTTGCTTCTAACTTTTCTTCTACGTGCAGTAACACATTGATTTTTTTGTCGATATATAGTATAATATTTATGATATTACTAATTTAACAATACGGAGAAAGATAATGGGAGAAAATGCTCAAGCGCAAAAGTCCATATGTGAAGTATTCATAGAGACGATTGGTCAAGCACAAACAATTTATAGTTTAATTGTTTTTGTTTGTGTCATACTGGTTTTTGTTGCATGTCTAATTTTGTTTCGTCGAAATGTAAACAAGCTAAGCAAAGAACAAATTAATGAGTTTAAGGATAATAAAAAGTATATTCCTCAGTTATATGTTGAACTAAACAACAACATGGAAAAGTTAAGATATTTTTTCTTTTCTGCTCGATGGAA
>JAGBYC010000122.1 GCA_017628935.1 Clostridia bacterium
AAATTAGCTTAACTAAAGTAGATACAGACCTTGAATATATGTCTGAAAACATCTTTAGCGAATATCAATTAACTTACGAAACTTGTAAAGATTTCCGCGACCAAGAATACGATATTTCAATGTCGCAACAAGAAATTTCTACACTTAAGCGTAAAATTAGCAACTTAGGTAACGTTAATCCTGGCGCTATTGAAGAATATAATGAACTTTCAGCGTCGTATCAAGAACTTTTATCTCAACGCGACGACTTAGTTAAGGCGCAAGAAGACTTACAAAAAGTTATTACTGACCTTACTAAAGAAATGGCGCTTACCTTTGACGAGGGCTTTAAAACAATTAAATCTAACTTTAGCAAAATTTTCAAAGAATTGTTTGGTGGTGGCTCTGCCGACCTTGTTATTGAACCAAGTGAAACGGGTGACCCACTTGACGCAGGTATTGAAATTGTTGCCGAACCACCTGGAAAGAAACTTCAAAAAATTTCACTTTTATCTGGTGGTGAAAAATCGCTTACGGCAATTGCAATTTTATTTGCTATTTTAAAACTTCGCCCAATGCCGTTCTGCGTGCTTGACGAAATTGAAGCAGCGCTTGACGACGCTAACGTTGATAGATTTGCTAAATATTTAAGAAACTTCTCTAAAGAAACGCAATTTATTTGTATCACTCACAAAAAGGTTACAATGGAAAATGCCGACGGTTTATTCGGTGTTACAATGCCAGAAAAGGGTGTATCAAGTATCGTTTCAGTTAAACTTTCAGACGTTGCCGAAATGGGAGAACTTAACTAATGGGCTTTTTTTCAAAATTAGCGTCATCGCTTAAAAAAACTAAAGATAAAATTGCCGATACTTTTGCGCGCGTTTTTTCTATCGATAGAATAGGCGAAGAGTTTTACGACTAACTTACCGACGCTTTAATTTATTCCGACATAGCAGTTAACACTGCTATGGATATAGTAGACGAACTTCGTGAAGAAATGATTGAAGGTAGCGTTAAAGATAAAAATTTCGTTGTAGAAAAGTTAAAATCAATTTTAATTTCTAAGGCTGAAAACGCTGACGATTTACAAATTGATAGCCCTGCAGTAATTATGGTTGTAGGTGTAAACGGCGTTGGAAAAACTACAACTATAGGTAAACTTGCCAAGTATTTTTCAAATCAAAACAAGTCGGTTACCGTGGTTGCAGGCGATACCTTCCGTGCCGCTGCAAGCGAACAACTTTCAGTGTGGGCTGATAGGGCAAACGTAAGAATTATTAAACACGCCGAAGGTGCAGACCCGTCGGCAGTAGTTTATGATGCTATTATGTCGGCTAAAGCAAAAAATACTGACGTTTTAATAGTTGATACTGCTGGTAGATTGCACGTTAAGGCTAATTTAATGGAAGAACTTAAAAAAACGGCGCGTGTCGTTTCAAGAGAGTTTCCTACTGCAAACTTTTATAAACTTATAGTGCTTGATGCCACTACTGGTCAAAACGCTATGCAACAAGTAGAGTTTTTTGACGACGCTATTACGCTTGACGGTATAGTTTTAACTAAACTTGACGGAACGGCAAAAGGTGGCTTTGTTATTTCACTTATCGACGAATACGGAATTCCCGTTTCATTCGTTGGCGTAGGCGAAAAGATAGACGATTTAGAAGAATTTAACGCAAAGGAATTTGTTTCATCAATTTTTTAAAGTGTTTTAAACTACAAAACTTATATAAATAGATACGCGTGTGCGTAAAATTTAACAAAAATTTAAACTGTCAAGTAAAAATGCTTGACAGTTATTTTTTTATGTTGTATAATTTCCTTGTAAATTAGGTAAAAGTATGCAAAAAGACTTAAATTATTCTGAACTTTTTAATGAATATAAAACTCTTTTAACTGAAAATCAGGCTGAAATTTTTGAACTTTACTATTTTTGTGACCTTTCGTTAAGTGAAATTTCTGAAATGAAGGGTATTTCACGCCAAGGTGTTTCAGATGCTATTTCAAAAACGCGTGAAGCGTTACAAATTTACGAAGGCAAGTTAAAACTTTTACAAAAAAAGCGCAATTTAGTTAGCGCAGTTGAAAATTTAACTTTTGATGGTAAAAACGAACTTCTTAACCTTATAGGAGATATTTAATGGCAAACCTTTTTAGTGGTCTTAGCGAAAAATTAAATCACGTTTTTACAAAGCTTACCAAAAAGGGCACGCTTACTGAACTTGAAATTAAACAAGCAATGCGTGAAGTTCGTATCGCGTTACTTGAAGCCGACGTTAACTTATTAGTTGCTAAAGAGTTTGTTAATAAGGTTAGCGAAAAGGCAGTTGGACAAGAAGTTTTAAAAAGTTTAAGTCCTACTCAGCAAGTAATTAAAATTGTTAACGAAGAACTTACAGCGCTTATGGGTAGCACTAACAGTAAGCTTAACGTTGCAGATAACCCACCAACAATTATTATGATGTGTGGTTTGCAAGGCGCTGGTAAAACAACCTTAACTGGCAAACTTGCTATGCACCTTAAAAAGAACGGGCGTAAACCTTTAGTAGTTGGTTGCGACGTGTACCGTCCTGCTGCTATATCACAACTTAAAGTCGTAGCAAATCAAGCCGGCGTTGAAGTGTGGGAAGAAGGTCAATCTAACCCCGTTAAAATTGCTAAAAACGCTGTTGCGCACGCTAAAAAATACGGCTTTGATACCGTTATTTTAGATACGGCAGGTCGCTTGCATATTGATAGCGAACTTATGCAAGAACTTAAAAATATCGTTAAAGAAGTTAACCCTAACGAAATTTTACTTACCGTTGATAGTATGACTGGTCAAGACGCCGTTACCGTTGCTAAAACGTTTGATGAAAACTTAGCAATTACCGGCGTAGTTTTAACCAAGCTTGACGGTGATACTCGTGGTGGTGCGTGCTTATCGGTTAAAGCGGTTACCGGCAAACCTATTAAATTTGCAAGCGTAGGCGAAAAACTTGGCGATTTAGAGCCGTTTTACCCAGACCGTATGGCAAGACGCATACTTGGTATGGGCGACGTAATTTCACTTATTGAAAAGGCGCAAGAAGCCGTTACCGAAGAAGATATGAAGGTAATGGAAAAGCGTATGCGTGAAAATTCCTTTACTTTAGAAGACTATCTTTCTCAGTTTGAAATGATGAAAAAGATGGGTGGCGCAAGTGAAATTTTAAATATGTTACCGGGTATGGGGCTTGGTGGTAAATTTAAAGGATTAAAAGCAGGCGACGTTGATGAAAGAAAGTTAGAGCGTACCAAAGCAATAATTTTATCAATGACTAAAAAAGAACGTAACGACCCGTCGCTTTTAAACTTCTCACGTAAGCAACGAATTGCAAACGGTAGTGGAACAACAATTCAAGAAATAAACCAACTTTTAAAACAGTTTGAACAAACTAAACAACTTATGAAACAACTTAAGGGTGGCAAACGTCGTTTTCCGTTCTAAGTTAAAATAAAAAAATAAAAAATAATTATAAATTATCGGAGGATAAAAAAATGGCAGTTAAAATGAGATTAACAAGACTTGGTGATAAAGGTAACGCTTTATACAGAATAGTAGTAGTAGACGCACGCGTTGCACGTGACGGCGCTTATATTGACAAAATTGGTCACTATAACCCTAACACAGACCCTGCAACAGTTGTTGTAGACGTTGAAAAAGCAAAAAAATGGATTGCTAACGGCGTTCAACCTACTGAAACAGTTAAAAATATTCTTGTTAAAGCAGGCGTTATTGAAAAACCTACTAAACTTTCGCCTTCTAAAACTAACCCTAAAAACAAAAAGAAATAATTAAGGTAAGGTAAGTATAATGCTTGAACTCATTAAATATATTGTAAGCCGTTTTGCCGAAAAACAAGACGAAGTGCAATACCTTGTTGAAGAAAACGGTGACGTAGTTACAGTTACCGTTGTTCTTGATGAAAGCGATATGGGTAAAGTAATCGGTCGTCAAGGCAAACTTGCTAAAGCGCTTAGAACTATCGTTCGCTCTGCAAGTGCTAAGGAAAACAAAAAGTACAATATTGAAATTAAGGAAAAGGGAGAAATTGCATAAATTTCTCTCATATTTTTATGGAAAAACTTTTAATAGCCGAAACCTTAAAACCACAAGGTATTAAGGGCGAAGTAAAAATTAAGTTGTACGTTGACGGTTTTTTCGCTATAAAAGGCGTTAAAACCCTTTACGACGGCAACGGCAATACTTATAAAGTAAAAACTTTAAAAGACGCTACCGGTGGCTTTGCGTTTTTACTTATTGACGGTATCGACGATAGAAACGATGCCGAATTATTGCGTGGAAAATTATTTTACGCTAACAAAAGTGATATAATTAAAGAAAAATCGGCGTTTTTTATAACCGACCTTATCGGTGTTAACGTTTATGCAGGCAACGTTTTAGTGGGTGTAATTAGTGGCGTAACAAAATCAAACGTAGATATTTTTGAACTTGAAACTGAAAAGGGTAAATGTTATTTTCCTTTCTTAAACAAGCTTAACTACACCATTGATTTAAATGCTAAAATTATGCGCGTTGACGAAGTTGCTTTTAGTGAGGTGGCAGTTTATGAAAGTTGATATTTTAACACTTTTTCCTGAAATGTTTACCCCTCTTGAAGAAAGTATTATAGGTAGAGCGAAAGAGGCAGGTAAAATTGAAATTACCGTTCACGATATTCGCAACTACACTTTAAATAAGCATAAAAAATGTGACGATTATCCTTTTGGTGGTGGGGCAGGTATGGTAATGACGCCACAACCTATCGCATCTGCAATTGAAGCGATTGACCCTGAACACAAAGCGCATAGAATTTTCACTTCACCTAAAGGTGAAACTTTCAAACAGTCGTTTGTAAGTAGGCTTATTTCTTACGACTGGATTATTATTTTATGTGGACACTACGAAGGCGTTGACCAACGCGTTATCGACCTTTATATCGACGAAGAAATTTCTATTGGCGACTACGTTTTAACTGGTGGCGAACTTCCTGCAATGGTTATAACAGACTGTTTAGCAAGGTATTGCGACGGGGTTATTAGCACTGATTCGCTTAGTGAAGAAAGTTTTTCGGCTGGGCTTTTAGAATACCCACAATACACACGTCCACAAGAATTTAAAGGACTTAAAGTTCCTGACGTATTACTTTCAGGCAATCACGGCGAAGTAGATAAATGGCGATACGAAAAATCGCTTGAAATTACCAAGAAAAATCGCCCAGATTTATTAAAATAATTATGTTTTTACAATGGTATCCTGGTCATATGACCAAAGCAATGCGAATGATGGAAAGCGAAGTAAAGCTCTGCGACGGCGTAATTTACGTTTTAGACGCAAGAGCCCCTTTCGCGTGCCTTAATAAAAAGTTATCGTCAATTTTTGGTAATCGCCCAGTAGTTTACCTTTTAAATAAGGCAGACTTAGTTAGCGCAAGCGACCTTAATAAAACGATATCAACTTTTACAAGTTGGGGCAAAACCGTCGTTTCTACCGTAGGAACGGGTACAAACTGTGCAAGCGTTGTTTATAACGCTATTTCAAAAGAACTTGCTCCTATCAAAGAAAAGTATGCTAAAAAGGGTATTAAAAAAGTGTTAAGAGTTATGGTTTGTGGTATTCCTAACACTGGTAAGTCTACCGTTATAAACTCGCTTTGTGGTAATAAGCGCGCTAAAACTGGCGACAAGGCAGGCGTTACTAAAGATAAACAATGGCTTAAACTTAAAGACTTAGAACTTTTAGATACGCCAGGCACAACGCCACCAAGTTTTGAAAATCAAAAGCAAGCCGAATATTTGGCTTTTATAGGTAGTTTAAACGACGAAATTATCGATTTAATCGAACTTTCTACTGACTTAATTACTTATCTTAACGATAAGTATAACGGCGTAATTACGGCGTTTTACGGCGTTGAAACAGAAAATAAATCAGCATACGAAATATTTACTGAAATTGGCGCAAAGCGTGGCTGTTTAATTAAGGGTGGCGACGTTGACGAAGAACGCACTGCAAAAACTATTTTAAGTGATTTGCGTAAAGGTAAAATAGGTAAAATTTATTTTAACTAATATGGAAAAAGTAATTGTAGATAAACTTGAATATGAAAAAAAATACCTTCAAAACGGGTATAAATATATTGCTGGCGTTGACGAAGTTGGGCGTGGTCCACTTGCAGGTCCAGTAGTTTGCGCGTCAGTTATAATGCCACTTGACGATTTAATCGTAGGTATTGACGATAGCAAAAAACTTTCTAAAAAAAAGCGTGAAAAATTGTACGATGAAATTATAAATAAAGCAATTTCATATAAAATTTGCCGTGTTGAACCAAGCGAAATTGACGAGATTAACATTTTGCAAGCAACTAAAAAGTGTATGAAAGAGTGCATTGAAACTATGTCGGTTACACCTGAAATAGTGCTTGTTGATGCAGTTAAGTTAGATACGCATATTAACTGCGAACCTATTATTAAAGGTGATTTTAAAAGTTATTCGATAGGTGCGGCGTCAATTTTAGCAAAAGTATACCGTGATAAAATTATGGAAGATTACGCTAAACAATTCGTTGGATACGGGTTTGAGCGTAATAGTGGCTACGGAACTAAAGAACATATTGAAAAAATTAAGGAGGTTGGTCCGTGTTCGATTCACCGAAAAACTTTTATAAAAAACTTTTGGGAAGTAAAGGAGAATTAACTGCCGAAGGTTATTTAAAAAAGCAAGGTTATAAAATTTTAAATAAAAATTATCGCACTAAAAGTGGCGAAGTTGATATTATAATATCAAAAAACAACGTTATAACCTTCGTTGAAGTAAAAACACGCACTAATTGTAAGTACGGTACGCCTGCCGAAGCAGTTAATTATGATAAGCAACGCAGATACCGTGAAATAGCGTCTTACTACTTATTAAGTAAGGGGCTTGACGAAAACGAAACAGAAATTTCCTTTGCCGTAATTGAAATTTTAGGTAAAGAAATAAACTTTATTGAAAACGCATTTTAATTATGAAAATAACGGTAACTACTCCAGCAGGTCTTGAAGGGGTAACTAAACGCGAACTTTATAATTTATTTAACATTGACGCTCCTGCAAAAACGGGCAGTCTTTCTTTTGAAGGTGATATAAATTTAATTGCTAAGTGCAACTTGTTTTTACGCACTGCAAGTAGAGTGTATATCACGCTTGGCGAGTTTAAGGCTGATTCTTTTGACGCCCTTTTTGACGGGGTTTTTAATATTCCGTTTGAAGACTATATTGCTTGCGACGGTAAAATTTTAGTAAACGCAACTTTAGTTGAAAGTAAATTAACGGCTAATTCGGCAACTTGTTCTATCGTTAAAAAGGCTATTTGTAAGCGACTTGAAAAGGCGTGTGGTAAGGTTTTAACTGAAAGCGCTGAAAGGTATAAAATTAACCTTTCAATTCACCGCGATTTTGCCACCGTTATGCTTGACACGTCTGGCGAGGGCTTGCATAAAAGGGGATATCGCACCTTGGTTGGCGACGCTCCACTTAAAGAAAACGTAGCGTCAAGTTTAATTGATTTATCGGTATGGAACCCGTCGCGTCCACTTGTAGACGTTTTTTGTGGTTCTGGTACAATTCCTATCGAGGCGTGCAAAAAAGCGCTTAATATTCCAAGTGGTTTAAATCGCGATTTCGACTTTTTACACTTTAAAACGTTTGACACTACTTTTTACAAAACGCTTAAAGAAGAGGCCGAAAGTAAAATTGAGTGGGATAAAGAGTTAAGAATTCAAGGCTTTGATATTGAAGAAAGCCAAATTAAACTTGCAAGAGCGCACGCCGAAAGGGCAGGCGATTCAAAATACATACATTTTCAGCGCGCCGATATGCGTGATTTTTCTTCAAGATATTCGCACGGCGTAATTATTACTAACCCCCCTTATGGTGAACGATTGCTTACAAGAAACGAAATTATCAAGCTTTATCGTGACTTTGGTAAGATGTTTAATAGCCTTAACGACTGGTCGCTTTACGCCTTAACTTCGGTTACGGATTTTGAACGTTTGGTAGGCAAAAAGGCTAATAAAAGTAGAAAAGTTTATAACGGTAAGTTAGAGTGTACGTATTTTAGCATTTTAGTAAATCCACCTAAAAACAACCAAAAAAGTTAAAAAAATTACTAAAAAATAGTAAAAACGGCGTTAAAATGCTTGCCAAAAAACGCTTATTATGATAAAATTTATCAAGACTTCGAGTGGTCCTCTTAAGTATAATGAACACTTCGTAATTATGGAGGTATAAGTCATGACAATAATTGAACAAATCAATCAAGAAAATATTAAAGCAGAAGTTCCTTCTTTTAACGTTGGTGATACAGTTAAAGTATCTGTAAAAGTTATTGAAGGCACACGTGAAAGAATTCAAGCATACGAAGGCGTTGTAATTGCAAAACGCGGTGGTGGTATTAGTGAAACGTTTACTGTACGTCGTATCAGTTTCGGTGTTGGCGTTGAAAGAACTTTCCCACTTCACTCACCAAAAATTACTGACATTAAAGTAGTTAAGAAAGGTGCTGTTCGTCGTGCTAAACTTTACTACCTTAGAAAACTTACTGGTAAGGCTGCTAAAATTAAGGAAGTTCTTTGATTTTAAAAGTCTATAAGCGTCGCAATACTTTGTTTACTACAAAATTTTGTTAACCCCGATAACCAAAAAGGTTAATCGTGTCTAAAAAATTTTGAGAGCCTTGTCTTGCTTGCTTCTAGCCATTTAATATTTAGGTTAAAAAGTTTAATAGGTAAAAGTAAATTAAATAAAAAAATAGTTGTAAACTGCAAGGCGGTTTACAACTTTTTTTTGCAATAAAAAATCGCAACGTGTAATGCCGTTGCGATTTTGTTTAGTTAAATAATTTTGTAAAAGTTTTGCTTTTTGAAAATGGAATTAAGAATATTAAGCATATAATCATATCAGGTATTAAATATGCTAAGTTGTAGCAAAGTGAGTAGATAAACGCGCTGTCGGTAGGGTAGCCAGACGATACCCAACCAGCGTTAAAATACATTATTCCTGACATAGTTGCAAAAATTATTCTTAATAAATAAGTTGATAAAACGCCTAAAGTTACGGGTAAAACGCTAGTTTTAAACGCTTTTTTGAAAACTGACGCTAAAAATATTGCGCCGTACGCCAAAGCATAGTCTAAAAAGAAAGTTGCCCACGTGAACATATATGGTGATTGCAAAAATTGTAATAGCCCGTAAATAATGCCTGCAAAAAGCCCGTAACTTACGCCAAAGCAGTATGAAAATAAAAAGATAGGTACTACGCTCATAAGCGTTACGCTACCCCCCTCAGCACCCACTTTAACTTTTACGTACGACAGTGCGAAAGAAAGTGCAATACTTACCGACGCATACACAAGTTTTTTAGTGTCAAACTTGCCTTTTAACGAGCAAGTAACTATTAACGCAATTAGCGACGCTATAATAGTTATTATAGAAATAACCGTTACGGTATCAGTTACAGCGTCTTCAAGTTCAGTAAATAAAAACGACCAAATAGATAAAAAATTATACATATAAAAACTCCTTAAAACAAAAAACGCGCCCTAAAAATAGGCGCACGCAAAAAGACTCTTCTTCCGGTCAAGCATTACCTTGTTCGGTTCAAAGGGTATAATCTCAGCCTTACAGCACCCCTGCGTTTTAATTTGTTTCTACGGTTATTTTAATACAACTAAAAAAATTTGTCAATAAAATTTTAAAGATTAATATAATTAAAAAATATATATTGAAATGGCAAGTTAAATATGCTATAATCAAATAAAGGTGATATTATGAATTTTAATTTTTTTGCATATCTTAAGAGAATGAAGTACATCAAACGTTGGTCACTTATGCACTCAATGGT
>JAGBYC010000123.1 GCA_017628935.1 Clostridia bacterium
TTTTACAATATAACGCTCCTAACCACAATACAGCGGTTAGCCCTATAAAATATAGTATAGCGTTTAATATAGAGCTGCTTGTTAAAACAACGTTGTATATATTATGTTTGCCGTTCAAATTAAGCCCGAAAAACGCAGTATCGAACACTAAATTAATAAATAACATTATTAGCGCTACCGTTACAATTATTGCGCCACCAAACAAAATTGACTTTAAATTAAGTTTTACTTGTTTTGATTTTACTAAATATACGCCCCAAAACGATATAATAAGGTGCGCTACGTAGTCAAATAAAAAGTGTATGTGGAAGGCGTAATTTCTATACGCGTTAAATATACAACCAAACACTGCAGAAAGTAACATTCCTACCGACAATAACGAAATTAGCGTTTTAAACAACGGTTTTAATTTGCTTGGCATAATTAAAACAAGTGGCGCTAAGCAAAATATAAACGGGCTTACGTTTGCCGTTGGTAATACGTTTTTAAAGTTCCAGTCGTCAATCCCTGCATCAAAGTAAACGTAAACAACTAACGCTAAATATAAAATAAAGGTAGAAATAACGCAAACGGCGTTAACCAGCTTTATGTTTGGTGGCGTTTTTAGAAAAAACACGCCTATTATATATATAGAAAGGGCTAAAATTAAAAATATTAAATAAAACATACAAAAATAAAAGCCACCTAATAAAAGGTGGCTATATAATTACGCTGCCAATTGAAAACCTGCTAAAAATTCTTGAATAAACGGTAAACCTAAAATTGCTTCGTATACAACGCTGAATACGCAAACAACAGATTCGCCAGTTTCGGTAACAGGAGTTAAAAGTTCGTTAAACCAAGGGAATACTGATAATACTACGCTTAATACAAGAATAATAATGAAAGCTTCAAGCAAACCTAAGCATCCACCTAAAAGTTTATCTGCTTGTTTGATAACAGGAAGAGACGTAATAAATTTGAAAAGTTTTTTAATTAACGCAAACACTATCATTGCAATAATAAATATTAAAATGAAGCAAATTGCAGTTAAAGTCCACGACGTTAACGTTGAAACAATGAAAGATAACGCGTTAGCAACGTTTTCACCAACTAACGTGATAATTGATTCGTGTAAAAACGCTGGAATTGTTGATGCTTCTAACGTTGCGCGTAATGATGCTGCGTCGGTAATACCTGAGAATTGTTCACCAAGAGCGTCTGCCCAAACACCATCAAAGAAAGTAACAACACCTGGTAGCGATTGATAAACAAGGTTTACAGTAGAGTCAACTAATAAAATAGCAGCTACTACGCCAGCAATCCATCCAAGAACGGATAACACTTGAGCCATAAACCCTTTTACTGCGCCAACTATAAAAAACACAAGTAAAATTGCTAATACAACGGCGTCAACGATAGCAACGTTAACTCCGCCAAGAGTGAAGAAAGCCGATGAGGCTAATAAAGTATTCATTATAACTCCTTATATAATAAAGTAAGTAAAATAAGTATATCACATGTAAATAACGTTGTCAATACTACATGTCAATAACTTAACCTAATATTTACCTGTTTTTATATAAATTTTACACCTTTAAATAGTAAAAAATACCGTATTAAAAAATAAAATAGCGTCAACACTAAAAACGTGAATAAATTTGTATATAACGTAAACAACCCGTTGTGCGACAAAGGAATAAAAGACGGGCTTAATATAATATATAAAACTATAAAGCCAGTTATCGTTTGTATAGGCTCAGACTTAGCAATAGGTGATAGTTTAGGACCTTTGCTTGGCACTATTTTACAACAAAA
>JAGBYC010000124.1 GCA_017628935.1 Clostridia bacterium
ATTGATAACGCTACTTTTGAAGACGATTTATTAAAAGAAACTTACGAAGATTATTTACAAACAAGAAAAGCACTTGGCGTTAAAAAGCCTATTTGCTTAATGGATTTAGCAACGGTTGCAGTTAAATACCTTAAAAAAGAAGGTAAACTTGCTAAGCTTGACGAATCTGAAGAAATTAACGCTTGCACAGTTAAAGTTGACGTAGAAGTTGACGGGGTTACTGAACCTTGGCTTTTACTTTTCAAAAACGAAACACACAACCACCCACCTGAAATTGAACCGTTTGGTGGCGCTGCTACTTGTATCGGTGGCGCTATTCGTGACCCACTTTCAGGTAGGTCGTACGTATACGGCGCTATGCGTGTTACTGGCGCAGGCGACCCGTTAACCCCAGTTAGTGAAACTATTAAAGGTAAACTTCCTCAAAGAACTATCGTTACAACTGCTGCGTCTGGTTATTCTTCATACGGTAACCAAATAGGTCTTGCAACTGGTATAGTTGATGAAATTTACCACCCAGGTTACGCTGCTAAGCGTATGGAAATAGGTGCAGTTATTGCTGCCGCTCCACAAGAAAACGTACGCCGTGAACGTCCTGAAGCAGGCGACGTAGTTATTTTACTTGGTGGTGCAACCGGTCGTGATGGTATCGGTGGTGCTACTGGCTCATCTAAGGCGCACGACTCTCACTCAGTTGAAACTTGTGGTGCTGAAGTTCAAAAGGGTAACGCCCCTGAAGAAAGAAAACTTCAACGTTTATTCCGTAACCCTACGGCTACTAAAATGATTAAGCGTTGTAACGACTTTGGTGCAGGTGGTGTATCCGTTGCTATCGGCGAACTTGCCGACGGTTTAAAAATCAACCTTAACGCCGTTCCTAAAAAATATGAAGGCTTAGACGGAACTGAACTTGCTATTAGTGAATCGCAAGAACGTATGGCAGTTGTAGTTGAAAATTTCAACGTTGAAAACTTCTTACGTTTAGCAGAAACTGAAAACTTAAATGCAACTCCTGTTGCCGTTGTAACTGAAGAGCCACGCTTAGTAATGGAATGGAATGGTAAAAAAATAGTAGACATTTCCCGTGAATTTTTGAATTCTAACGGTGCTGCTAAGCATATTAACGTTGCTCCTAAAAAAGCAGAACTTACCAAACAAGTAATTGAAGGGACGTTTAAAGATAACTACCTTAAAATCGCAAGCGACCTTAACACTTGTTCAAAACGTGGGCTTTCTGAACGCTTTGACTCTACTATCGGTGCTGGCACAGTGCTTATGCCGTTTGGTGGTAAAAATCAACGTACGCCTATTCAAGCAATGGTACAAAAAATATCAGTTGAAAAGAAACATACTGATACTTGTTCGCTTATGGCTTGGGGTTATAACCCGTTCATTACAAGCGAAAGTCCATATCACGGTGCTTACCTTGCAGTAGTTGAATCGGTATGTAAACTTATTGCTACCGGTGCAGAATTTAACGAAGTGTACCTTACTTTCCAAGAATATTTTGAACGCCTTAATAAAGACGAAAAACGTTGGGGTAAACCTTTCGCTGCTTTACTTGGCGCTTATAAAGCACAAAAAGAACTTGGCATCGGCTCTATCGGTGGTAAAGACTCTATGAGTGGTTCGTTTGAAAATTTAGACGTTCCACCTACGCTTGTTTCTTTCGCAGTTACTACTCAAAAAACTGACGATATCGTTTCAAACGAATTTAAAACTGCAGGTAATAAAGTTGTATTAATTAAGCCAAGTTACGATAAAAACGGCTTACCTACAACTGAAAGTTTACTTGACGCGTTTAATAAAGTTACTACGCTTATGCGTAGTAAAAAGGCTGTTGCTTGCTACACTCTTGGTTTAGGTGGTGTGGCTGAAGCCGTTATGAAAATGGCTATGGGTAACGGTTACGGCTTTAAGTTTAACACTGAATTATCGGTTAACGATTTATTTAGTTATAACTACGGTGCTTTCTTACTTGAAGTAACTTCTGACGTTGAGGGTGCTATTATAGTAGGTACCGTTGAAGATAACGGCGCTATGGTTTACGGTGATGAAGTTGTAACAATTTCAGCACTTAATAAAGCGTATGAAGATAAACTTGAAAGCGTATATTCTTGCAATATTAAAGACAACAAAACGCCTATGCAAAACTTCAATTACGAAGTTAAAGAACGCGTTAGCCCAGCAATTAAGGTTGCAAAACCTAAGGTATTAATTCCAGCCTTCCCAGGAACAAACTGTGA
>JAGBYC010000125.1 GCA_017628935.1 Clostridia bacterium
ACACCGTAACGGGTGGTTCGGGAACTCCTAACGTAGATATACAAGTAACTTATAACAACAAAACTGAAACTGCTTCGGTTAAGAACGGTGAGTTTGAACTTGCTAACGCCGGTATTTATAATATTTCGTACGTGGCAACAGACTTTATAGGTAAAAAGTGCGAACGCAACTTTGCTATTAAGGCTAATATTTCAAAGGCTCCTGTTATTGGCGACGTAGTTTTACCAACCGTTTATAAGCAAGGAAGTTTAATGGTATTAAACTTACCTACGGCGTACGATTATCATTCTTTCTCTGGCTTAGGTAAAGAAGTACCAGTTAAAATTTACGCTGCTAGTTACGCTAGCGGTACGGAAATTACCGACGATGATTATAAAGAAGTAAAACTTAAAAACGGTAGATATGAATTTACTCCTTCAAAAACTGCTGATAGAGTAAAAATTCGTTACGAAGCAACTACGTTAATTGATAACAACACAGAAAAGAAATACTCAGATGAAATCGTTTTAGTTAAATCTAAAACTAGTGATAATAAAAATATTGATATTATCAACTACTGGTATTACAACGCTGATGACGTTGAAATTTTAAACGAAACAGTTTCAAGTAATAAAAGTGAACAATCGTTTAAAATTAAAAATGAAGGTACTGAACTTAAATACGTTATACCAACCGAGGCAAATAGCTTCAGTTTAGGTTTATCAACTTCAAAAAGTTCAGCACGATTTGAAAAAATAACTATAAATTTACGCGATAGCGTAAATATTAACCAAGTTTTATCGTTAGTAGTTACTGCTAAAGATAAAAACAACTTGTTAATTTCAACAATGCAAGGTGATGAGGGTGTAGTTGCCGGTAAAATTGCCAACGCTATTGAAGAATCGCTTGTTACGTTAAGATATAAAGACGGTCAAATTTTAGACGAAAAATTAAACGTTCTTTTTGGCGTAACTAAATACGATAACGGTGACGAATTTAACGGCTTTGACAGTAATAAAGTTTACGTAAGCGTTACGTTTAATGAAATGTTAGACGACGCTAAAGAACCAAGTGTAGTTAAATTTAAAAACTTCTATAGCGTAACTAAATACGAAGAAGGTAAAAAAGACGCTAGCTCGCCAACAATTAAATTAGACGGGCATATTAGTCAATATTCGTATTATTTAGATACGGTAGTAATCCCTACGGCTAAAGCGTACGACCTTTGTAGCCCTTATTGTGACGTAACCGTTAGCGTTACCGACCCTGACGGCGAATTCGTTATAGGTAATGCCTCTGCAGATAAAGAATATTCGTTTACTTTTACTAAATATGGAACTTATGTCGTTACGTATACTAGTAAAAACGAATTAAACAAAAGTCGTAATTCTATAACTAATATAAACGTACTTGATAAAGACGCTCCTGTTATAGAAATTAATGGTCAAATTAAAACTAATTATAAAGTTGGCGAAGTTCTTACTTTACCAACGTACAGCGTTACGGACAACGTTTGCGAAACTAAAGATATATATAAATATATATATCTTGAAACTCCTACCTTTGGTTATAAAACCATAGCGTGTGGTAATGACGTAGGTACGTATATTTTCCAAGCGCCGGGTAAATACACCTTGGTATATTTTGCTATGGATAATACAAGTAACTTCGCTTACAAAACGTTTGATATAACGGTAACGGTTTAATAGGAGGGCAGTATGAAAAAATATATTTCTAAATTAACTTGCCTTCTGTTAGCGTTAACGCTTTGCGTTTCGCTTGTTGCGTGCAATCCTGAAAAAGAGCCTGAAAATACTAGAACAGAGTATACAGAGTTCGTTGACACTTACGTTGACACTATTGATAAAGAAGTTGTGTCTGATAGCACAAACTATTTTATTAACAACGGTAAATGTGATTACACTATCGTAATATCTAAAAACGAATATAGTACAAAGGTTGAAGAAAAGGCAGCCGAAGAATTAAACTTTTTCATTAACGACGCGTACGGTATAACTTTACCAGTGGTTTATGATACTGAAGTTAATTATGATACTACTAAATTATACATTTCAATAGGCAATACGTCGATTTTAGATGCCTCAGGCATGGACGTTAGTTATGACCTTTTAGGAAACGACGGCTATAAAATTCAAACTTTTGATAAGTTGGTTATTATAGGCGCGTACGGTAACAACGGTATCGTGTACGGTGCGTACGGGTTCCTTGAAAGAAACTTAGGTTACCACTATTATTCTAAAGACGAGTGGACTATCACAAAAGAAAAGAACGTTAGGTTAAAGAATATGGACGTTGTAAGCCGTCCTGACTTTGATAGCCGTTATATTGATAGCGAAACTTGTAACGCTGATAATATTGACTGGGCTGTTAGACTTCGTCACCACGGTAGACGTGGTAGTCAATATGCAGGTATGGAAGGTGGTGCTTGGGACGGTACCGACCAGTCTATTTGTAAAGAATTTTTAATAGGTAAAGATTATCACCCAACTCACCCAGAATGGTATTCTGCTGGCTACGTTACTGGGGATGGCGAAATGAAGTCTGGTCAACTTTGCTATACTACGATATTAAAAAACGAGCCACACCCTTCTGACGGTATTCGTCCACTTGACGAACTTATTAAAAACGTAATTGAAAACTATATAGTTAAAAAAGGCAAAGAAAACACTCGTGTATTAATGTTCGGTATTAACGATAACGAGAAAAAATGGTGTGATTGTAGCGCTTGCGATGAAGAAAGAGCTTTAATTAAAGACTCTGGGCAACTTACGTTATTTATGAACGCCGTTAAAATGGCTCTTGATAACTGGCAACAAGGTGGTTTCTACTTCCCAGGTGGCACAAGAATACCAGATAATCTTGTTATTAAAGACCAAGAAACAGACCCTAATTCTTATAAAAACAGAAAGTTAATTCTTTCTTACTTTGCTTACGTGTATTGTATTGAAGCGCCAGTTGACGCAAACGGTAACGTTATTAGATATGATGCTCCTTACGCTTGTTTAAGCAATGAGCAACCTATTCAAAACGCTAATACCGTAATTGAAAACGAGCCAGACGGCAACGACGACGACATTGAATTACACGGCGACCTTAACGTTCGTATTGCATATCTTTACGTTGAGAATATGCATACTCAGTTCGATACTTCTTATAATAGCGTATCGTATAAAGCGTACGAACAATGGAGTAAAATTGCTCCGTCGTTATCAGTGTGGGACTATGGTACGTCGTTTAGTGACTATATTGCTCCTTATCCAGACTGGGGTACGATTTCGGATAATATTAAATATTATCGTATGAAAGGCGCTACTGAAATATTAACGCAACTTCCAGCATCTACGTCGGGCACGTCGTTCTATGCTATGATGCTTTACGTTCGCGCACAACTTATGTGGGACGCTGACCAAGACATAGAAGAACTTTATAAAGACTTTATGTATAATTACTACGGCCCTCAAGCGTATGAGCATATGTATGCGTACTTTACTTTCTTACGCAACTACTATCAAATGATGGACGGTACGTATATTGATGAAGAAGGTAACGAACAAACAGGTTTTATTAACCCAAATGGCGAAAGAGTTGTATATCACGGCGCTATTTATAAAGTTTTCTCAGTAGGAACTACTTTTTATCCTTACGTAACAACCTTAAAGCTTAAAAAATTCTTTACTGATGCCGAGGCAAGTTTATCACTTGTTAAAAACGTTGAACCTAAGTATCAAAAATATCTTGATAGGGTTCAAGGCGAATCGCTTTTCGTAAGATTCTTAGACCTTAAAAACTACAGTAGCAACTATTCTAATGAAGAACTTATTGAAATGTATAATGAGTTTA
>JAGBYC010000126.1 GCA_017628935.1 Clostridia bacterium
CCAACCACCCACGGTGTTTGCGTCAAACTCGTCGCCGTCAATAACAAGGTCAAAAAATTCAAAAAAGTCGTCTAAATTAGCAGAGCCGTTTACACGATAAGTGCCGTCTTCAGTTTGGCGAATTTCAGTTGATTCTTCATCATATTCGTCGTAAATTTCGCCAACAAGTTCTTCAATGATATCTTCCATAGTAACGATACCAAGCGTGCCACCGTATTCGTCTAAAACAACTGCCATATGAATTTTTTTAACTTGCAACTTCTTTAAAAGCACTGAAATTTTAGTGTGTTCAACAACGTTAACCACCTCTTGCATAATGCTTTTAATTGAAAAGTTTGGCTTTTCAAAAGAACGGTAAAAATCTTTTTCGTGTATAAAACCGATTACGCTATCAATATTACCACTATATACTGGCACGCGCGAATATCTTTCGTTTTCAAATACAGACTTAATTTCACTAACCGTTGCCGTTTCAGGAATTGCTACGACGTTAATTCTTGGAATTAAAATATCTTTAACTTCAAGGTCGTCAAACTCAATGGCACTTTTTATAAGAACTGATTCTTCTTCTTTTAAAGTACCGTCTTCTTCGGCTTCGTTAACGATAGTTATAAGTTCGTCGTCAGTGATAGTATCTTCACGGTCTAATTTACAAATAGCGTTAATTACCCATTTATAGCCTATTAAAACTAAGTTTAACGGGTAGAACAAATAATAACAAAGGTTAATAAGATGGTAGTTTAATAAAGCAACTTTTTCAGGGTACGCTTTTGATATAAATTTAGGCGTAATTTCGCCAAAAATTAAAACTACTATGGTAATTACTGCCGTTGATATTAACGACGCGTCTAAATTAACGTTACCTGATAAAATTTGTTGAAAGAAAAGTAACGCTAACGAGCTTGCCGTTAAGTTTACTATGTTATTACCTATAAGTATGGTTGTAATAAGCTTATCGTAACGTTCGTATAAATTTAATACTTTTTGATATCGCTTATCTTTAATTGCTAAACTTTTAAGTTTAATTGTGTTAAGTGACGTGTACGCAGTTTCAGTTGCCGAAAAGAAGGCTGATAAAACTACTAACACTAATATCGCTATAAGTAGCGACGTGGGACTGCCATCATGGCCCATCTAAAAAATTTACTCCTTTCGATTCCGTTAAATTCTGTAATATCAGTATCGGAATTCGATTTTTTTATATTCAGCGTAATTTTCATACGCTTTTTTATGGAAATAGAAATTTCCTTGCTTGATAATTTGTAAGCCTTTTTTGTTTACGTATTCATCAAAATTAGGCTTGGTAACACCCTTCTTTTCTAACTGCATAAAGAACTTATTTTCAAACTCTGCCATAACTGAAATAGGGTCTTTAAAATCGGCTTTGTTAATTTCGGCTTTAAAACCGTTCATAAACGCAATAAGTTCTTTTTCGCTATTAAATTTAGGCTTAAAGTCTTCAGCGTAAGCATCAAAAACTTCTTTAACTACTTTGCGCATTTGGTTGAAATTATAACCGATAGGACGGCGCACGTTAGAATATTTATTACCTTCAATTACGGCATAGTAACCGTTTTCATCTTTAAATAAAGCGTTGTATGGGTTTAAAAAATATTCTTCAGCCTCATCGTTAGGTATTGCAAAAAGGTCGATAAACTCATTTTCAAGTTCAGTTAAAATGGTAATTAAATCGCCGTTTGCCGTTTTAGTTTCAACTGATTTGAAAAATTCGTTAACGTCGTTACTTACAACGCCGTCACCGTTAAAACAAAGATATTTTTTAAAAATAAAGTTGATAAAAACTTTTGCCTTTTCTTCATTGAAGTACTTTTTAACGTAGTCTTTACCATCTAAAGAAATTTCACTTAAATAGTTGCGATATACTGGCGCAACGATAACTTCTTCAACACTATCAAAAGAAGACGAAAAGCCGTGCTTAATTTCTTTAATAGGGCGAAGTTCGTTTAAACGCTCTTGCTCTTCTTTTTTTAAAATTTCTTCAATTTCTTTATACATTTTATCAAGACAATTCATATACTCTCCAAATACATAGTATATTTTACTATAAAGTTACTTATTTTTCAATCGTTTTAAGTAATTTTGTAGTTTATTTATGCCCTTTTATAACGTTTTTTAGTAAAATTATGATTTTAATTGATTATATTATTTTTTTTGGTGTATTATTACATTTAATAATTTCTATAACTTTTTGCTATAAAGCGTATAAAAATAGCACGTGTATAGGTTGTAATAAAAACTGCAATAACTGTAAAAAAAATAAAACTAACCCCCTAGTCTAAAGACATAGGGGGTTTTAAATTAAAGATTAACGCCAACTGCTACGAATAAAATTAAAATAGTTAATATAAATACTGCTATTTGAAGTTTATACGTCCATTTAAGCCACTTGCCGTACGACACGCCCGTTATTGATAAACCTATCAATAAAACTGGGTTTGTAGGTATAATCATATCGGTAAATCCGTCTGCAATACAGTAGGTTAAAATTAACGTTGCAGGTGTTAAACCAAGTGCCGAACAAATAGGTACAAGAAGTGGCATTATAAGCATAATTTTTGCCGACGACGAACCTATAAAAAGTTGTAATACAAGTATTAACGCGTAAATTAAAAGCACGCAAACAAACTTGTTTTTACCACTTAAATAAGTAATTACGGCGTTCATAATTGTAGGTGTAATTTGGCTTTCGTCAAGTATAAGTTTAACCGACGACGCTAACGCTATCATTACAACGGCAGGTAGCATAGCAACTGCACCATCTAAAAATAACACGCATACTTTTTTAAAACTTTTTTCGGCAAGACTGCCCGTTACAAAACCACCTATTAAAAAGGTTATTGCTAAAATTACTATTGCGTAACCAGATATTTCACGTATCGACGCTATTAAAATTAAAACTACGAATTCTATTAAAAAGAAAATTCCGTAAATTTTGAATAATCTTTCTTCATTAGGGTTTGCTTCGCCGTTTAAATCGATAGTTTTTAATTTTTCAATATCAAGTTCGTAAGTGAGCGATTTTTGTGGATTTTTGCTAATTTTTTTAACGTAAGATAAAATAAAAAAGCAAATAATACCGTAAATTAAGGCAAATAAAATAAGGCGTAACCACACCCCGTCAAAAACGTGCGTGCCTGCCATTTGTGACGCTAAGCCTACTGAAAACGGGTTAGTAATTGCTGCCGAAAAACCAAAACAAGCCGACAACATACATATACCTAAGCCCGTCATAGTATCGTAGCCTATTGAAAGCGTAAATACAACTATAATAGGTAATAAGGTGCAAAGTTCTTCAAACATTCCAAAGAAACTTCCAAACACCATAAAACCAAGAATTGTTATACATAAAACAAGCGTTTTTTTATGCGAAAACTTTGCAACGCCACGTTTAATAAGCGCTTTAACGCCACCAGTTTTTTCCATAACGTTGAAAACGCCACTCATTATAACTAAAAACAAACTTATCATTACAATGTTAAGCCCGTCTTCAGAAAAAAACACTCTTATAGGTGCAGTAATTATTCGCCATAACTCTATACCTTTTACGCCAAGTTGAACGTAACTACCGGCGATAATTTCGCCAGTTTCGGTATAGTCGTAACTGCCTTTAGGTATAACGTTAGAAAGTATGCCCGCCACCGCAATTAATACGCAAAGTATTACGGCCACCGTTAAAAATGATTTTAAGTTTATTGCGCTTGATGATTTTTCTTTAGTATTAGTAGTCATAAGTATGTAAAAAATTTAAAGGTTAGTAATTATAAATAAGTAACGTAATCGTCAATATTAACGCTATCGTAATGCCATTTATGTGGAGTTGCTTTATTAGACGCGTACCCAACAAAAAGTAAACTGAAAGGAACGGCGTTTTCAGGTAAGTTGAATATTTCAACGGCGTTTTCACGCTTGAATTGACACACCCAACAACTACCTAAGCCAAGGTCGGTTGCTTTAAGCATCATATGAGTTTGAACGATACTTACGTCGTACGGCATCATTGAAAGCCCTGACGTAGAAGAAATAAGTTCGCGATTTTTATCGCCACAAATTAAAAACACAACGGGAGCGTTAAAAGCGCTTGGCGTTAATTGTTTTATTTTTTGACGTGCGCTTTCAGATTTTATAACGTAAATTAATTGTGGTTGACTGTTTCTTGCAGTAGGGGCTAATTTGCCTGCCTCTAATATTGCCGTTATTTTTTCATCTTCAACGGGACGGTCGGCATAGTCGCGCACAGAGTATCTTGTTTCAATAACCTTTTGAAATTCCATAGTAATCTCCTTACTATTATTTTATCATAAATAAAATAAAAAGGCAATTATTTTACTATGCCGAAAGTTTTTATACTGCTTGCAGGGGCTGACACCGTTATTAAATAGCAATCTTTTAACGCCGTTACCGATAACGTTACCTTGCCAGACAAATTAAAATAGTTGTCTAATAAATTTTTAAGGTCGTATTCAATTAACCCCGACGCCTCTGCACTAAGCATTAGCCTATCGCTTTCAATAATTTTACCTAAACGCTTGGTTTGAATATCACTTTTCATATAAGTTTTTTAAGTTCCTTTTTAATACTTCCCCAAAAACCAGAGTATTCTTTTAAATAGTCGTATTTTTTATTTTGATTTTTAATTAAGTTGGTTGCTAACATTTTAAAGGCTTTTGCACCTATACCAGTAATTCCGTCGTCAATGCCTAAAATAAACGCGTCACTTTCGGGTATAATACCTAACACGGATACGCCTAACGTTTTTTCAATGTCGCTATGCGAATACATTTTACCACTTAAAACAAGGTCGCCACGAATACGGTTTACAACTACGCTTATATCACTTATTTTATAACTATGCAAAATTGATATAACCTTGTCGGCATCACGAATACTGCTAACGCTTGGCGTGGTAACTACTATTGCCGAATCGGCGCAAGACACGGCACGGTGAAAGCCTACGTCGATACCGGCAGGACAGTCAATTAAAATATAGTCGAATAAATCTTTAAGCCCGTTTAACGCTAAACTTACGTTTTGACCGTTAATTTCACTTTTAATTAAGGTGTGTTGCGACGGTAAAACGAATAGGTTTTTATTGTTTACACTTTCAATTAACGCTTGCTTTACCCTACACTTGTTTTCAATTACGTCGATTAAATCGAAAACAATTTTATCTTCAACGCCTGCAACTACGTCAAGATTATTAAGACCAAAATCAGTATCAACGATAACAACGCGATGCCCTTTTTCTGCTAAACGATACCCTAAATTTGCCGTTACAGTGGTTTTGCCTACCCCACCTTTACCGGACGTTATTACAATAGTTTTTGCCATAAATATATTTTAAAAGGTTTTAATCGGCATATTTTTTGTTTTATTGTTAGGTTATAAAAATTTTTGTCAAATAAAAATTTAAGTGGTGCTTAAATGTTGAAAGCAAGAAAAACAA
>JAGBYC010000127.1 GCA_017628935.1 Clostridia bacterium
GGTTAGGATATAAGTCGGCAGTAGACGAAACGCTTGTTTTAGGAGATACTAACCGTAGTTTAAACGAAGGCGCGCTTTGTATTTCGGTCTGGAATTTAGATAGTAGCCGTATTACGCAAATGTATTTTTCAGCGCTTTCTAAACGCTATAATTTTTCGTTAGACACGCCGGTTAAAGACTTACCTAAAGATATTTTACAAATTTTACTTTACGGTAATAACGGTGAAAAAATCCGTATGGATTATAGCACCAAAACTTTTAGTGGCAGTTACGATAGTAGTTACGAAGGCGTTATTTCCAACTTAGAAAGACGTTACCGTGAAACTACGTCTGACTACACTAAAAGTGAAATTGAAAAATTTATGTACACCTTACCGTGTAAAACGTGTAACGGCAACCGTTTAAGAAAAGAGGCGTTGTCAGTTAAAATAGGTGGCAAAAATATTGCAGAACTTTCTAATATGAGCGTGGTAGACGTTTATTCGTTTATTGAAAACGTAACGCTTACTAACACTGAGCAAATTATTGCTAAAAGCATAGTTAAAGAAATTAAATCAAGGCTTGACTTTTTAAAAGAAGTAGGCTTAGGTTATTTAACTTTATCAAGAAGCGCAGGCTCACTTTCGGGTGGCGAAGCGCAACGTATTCGTTTAGCAACTCAAATAGGTCGTGGGCTTACGGGCGTACTTTATATTTTAGACGAACCAAGCATAGGCTTACACCAGCGCGATAATGAAAAACTTATCGGCTCACTTAAAAAATTACGCGATTTAGGTAATACGGTAATAGTTGTCGAGCACGACGAAGATACTATGCGTTCGGCTGACTATATCGTAGATATAGGCCCTAAGGCTGGCGTGCACGGTGGCGAAGTTGTAGTTGCCGGCACTATTCAAGATATTATGGCTAACCCTAACTCACTTACGGGTGATTATTTAGCAGGTAGACGCAAAATTGAAGTTCCTGACGTTCGCGTTAAGCCAGACGGCCGTTATTTAACCGTTAAAGGCGCTAAACAAAACAATTTAAAGAACGTAACGGTTGATTTTCCAGTAGGGCTTATAACGGCTGTTACGGGCGTTTCGGGTAGTGGTAAAAGTTCGCTTATTAACGAAATTTTATATCCTGCAACGGCTAACGTTTTAAACGGCGCTAAATTGCGCCAAGGCAAGTGCGACGGTGTTGACGGACTTGAATATTTTGATAACGTTATTGCTATCGACCAGTCGCCGATAGGCAGAACGCCAAGAAGTAACCCTGCTACGTATACTGGCGTGTTTACGTATATTCGTGAACTTTTTGCATCTACTATGGACGCAAAAGAGCGTGGTTATACTGCAGGTAGGTTTAGTTTTAACGTGGCTGGTGGTAGATGTGAAAACTGTTCGGGCGACGGTATAATCACTATTGAAATGCACTTCTTACCAGACGTTTACGTTCCGTGCGAAGTGTGTAAGGGTAAAAGGTATAACCGTGAAACGCTTGCCGTTAAGTACAAAGGTAAAGATATTTCAGACGTTTTAGATATGACTATTGACGAAGCGACTGAGTTTTTCAAAGGCATACCAAGAATTTACAATAAAATTAAAACACTTCAAGACGTAGGGCTTGGCTATATTAAACTTGGTCAACCTGCTCCAACGCTTAGTGGTGGCGAGGCGCAACGCGTTAAGCTTGCAACTGAACTTTCTAAGCGTTCTACTGGTAAAACTTTATATATTTTAGACGAACCTACAACCGGTCTTCACTCATACGACGTAAATAAACTTATAAATATCTTCTATCGCTTGCGTGAAAGTGGCAATACCGTTATAATAATAGAGCATAATTTAGACGTTATTAAGGTTGCCGACTATATCGTTGACTTAGGCTACGAAGGTGGTGACGGTGGCGGTGAGGTTATTGCTAAAGGTACGCCTGAAGAAGTTGCCGAAATAGATAGTAGTTTTACTGGTCAGTTTATTAAAAGGATGTTAAATAAATAATGGAAAACGAAAGCAAAAAAAGGTCGATACGCGCCGACTATAACGAACAAGTAAAAACACGCAAACTTAGTTTACGTGAAGAAGAAAAAATTAAACAGTTAGGCGCAAGGTCGTACTATTCAAGCCGAATTATGAAACTTCGCGACGGAATTAAGGTGTTTAATTTTTCGGGTATAATTATGATGCTTACGTCAATATTGATGATAGGCTTAGTACTTTTAACTTATTTGTTTAGTGATGGCGCTTTAGACGTAGAATTTTATATTTACGTTGCGTTTGCAGTAATTATGGTAGCGTATTCTTTGGCGTGCTACGTGGTGTTTATTCCGTTGTCTAAAAAGAATATAAATAAATACACTGAACTTATTGCAAAACTTCGTGAAGAACAGTCTGCTAAACAAAACGCTATATACGACTATTTACTTAAAAACCAAAACAAAAGCAAGGAGAATTAAAATGAAAGGTTTTAAAAACGTTAACGCATACGTTGAAGGAAAGGGCATTGTTAAAACTGATATTTCGTTCGATAACGGCTTAATTACTGCTATCGGCGAAAACGTAGTTAACGACGACGTAATTACTTTACCAGATAACGCCGTAGTTTTACCTGGATTTATTGACCAACATATTCACGGGGCAGACGGCTCTGACGGTATGGACGGTACGGTAGAAAATTTATCAAAAATTGCAAACGCAGTTGTTAAAGAAGGTACAACTTGTTTTTTAGCAACTACAATGACGCAAAGCCCTGAAAATATTATCAAGGCTTTAACGGCTGTAAACGATTACGTAAATTTAAACAAAACTGAGGGCGCTGAAATTTTAGGCGCGCATTTAGAAGGACCGTTTATTTCTTCTAAGCACGTGGGCGCACAACCACCACAATACGTAGTTAATCCGTCGGTTGAAACGTTTGAAAAATACGTTAAAGCGTCGGGTAACCATATTAAAATAGTATCTTTTGCGCCAGAAGTTGAAGGGGCTGAAGAACTTGCTAAATACTGCGTTAAAAACGGTATTGTAGCGTCGATAGGTCACACCAGCGCTAAATACGCCGAAGCGAATGCGTCGGTTGAATTTGGTATGAGTAACGTTACGCATACTTTTAACGCTCAAACTGGCCTTCACCACCGTGACGTAGGCGTTGTAGGTACGGCGTTACTTAACGATAAACTTAACTGCGAAATTATTTGTGATACTATACATTTAAGCGTTCCTGCAATTAAACTTGTTATTAAAAACAAACCACACGATAAGGTTACTTTAATTACCGATAGTATGCGCGCTAAACACTTGCCAGACGGCGAAAGTGAACTTGGTGGTCAACTTGTTATCGTTAAAAACGGTGAGGCGCGCCTTGTTGACGGTACTTTGGCAGGTAGCGTACTTAAAATGAACGACGCTATCAAAAACGTAGTTGAAAAGGTAGGCGTTCCGTTTACTGACGCTATCGACTTTGCTACCGTAAACCCTGCTAAAAACTTAGGCGTTTATAACGAACGTGGCTCTATTGCCGTAGGTAAAAAAGCAGATTTTGCCGTAATGGATAAAAATACTTACGAAATTTTATTAACGGTTAGAAACGGCGTAGTAGTATATCAAAAATAAAAAATTGCATAAAAAAAGCGTAGCAAACTTGCTACGCTTTTTAATTTTAATTATTCTTCGTCGTCATCAGTAGTCGTGTTAGTTTTTTTAGGAGCAGTAATTTTATTAAGTACGTAAGTAATAGCAATAATAACACCTATTACGATGAAGATAGCAAGTACGCCTTGCCACATTATTGTAAGTGATTTTTGAATGTTTTCTGCAACGTTTTCAACGAAAATGCCAAGTAAATTAAACATACTTATACCTCCTTATAATAAACTTAATATTAAACCACCAACGATAGCCGATGCAATTTGACCTGATACGTTTGCGCCGATAGCGTGCATTAAAAGGTGGTTTTGACTGTCTTCTTTAACGCCCATAGTTTGAACGGTACGCGCTGCCATAGGGAAGGCAGAAATACCTGCTGCGCCAAGCATAGGGTTAATTTTTTCTTTACTAAATATATTAAGAACTTTACAGAACGTAACGCCTGCAATCGTATCGAATACGAAAGCGAATACGCCAAGACCCATAATAAGTAAAGTTTCCCATCTTACGAATTGTTCTGCTTGCATCGAGAAAGCAATAGTAATGCCAAGTAAAAGAGTGATAAGATTTGCTAAGTTGTTTTGAGCAGTATCGTTCATCGTACCTAACACGCCACATTCACGAATAAGGTTACCAAACATTAAAAATCCTACTAACGCAAGCGACTTAGGAGCAATTAAACCAGCAACCATAGTAACTATAATAGGGAATAATATTTTAGTAAGTTTAGTTACCGATTGTGGATTGTATGGCATACGGATAAGACGTTCTTTTTTAGTAGTAATAAGTTTTACTACTGGTGGTTGAATAATAGGAACGAGCGCCATATACGAGTATGCAACTACCATAATAGGTCCTAAGAAATTACTTTTCAAGGTGTTTGCAACTAATATTGAAGTAGGGCCGTCTGCCGCGCCGATAATACCGATAGACGCCGCGTCTTCGATAGGGAAGAATAACGACGCCACTAAAATAGTTAAGAAAATACCGAATTGAGCCGCGCCACCTATTAAGAAAAGTTTAGGGTTTGAAAGAAGTGGACCAAAGTCAATCATAGCGCCGATACCTATAAATAATAAGATTGGCATTGCTTCGCTAACTTCAATATATTCTTCAAACAACCACTCAATAATACCAGCTGTTTCGCCATCGTTTA